>JBKTHK010000043.1:0-16814 GCA_047240885.1 Slackia sp.
GGACAAGACCTATCGTGCCAAGCGAGAGGCAGGCGCATCCGAGGGCGATCCAGCCGCAGCTTTTCGCTCGTTTCATTCGATTCCTTTCGAATAGACGACAAGTTCTGGCTTGTTTTTCTTGAAAGTTAGCCCATGGTAATAATATGTTACACTAAGCTAACTTTGATGCTGTTATTCGTCAATACCGTTTTAAGGAGATCGATGTTCGACAAACGACTGCTTGCGCTCGTGGATGGCTCGGGGCGCATGATCGCCGCTATCGTCGGTTTGAAATGGATCGCTCTTGTGGCCAATATCGTGGTTTTCGTGTCCCTCGGATTGTTTATCCAGCAAACCTTGGCGCAAGCCTACGTCATCCCTTCGGCTGCTTCCGACGCCCTAGCCGGGCTCGGTCTGTCCGGTCAAACCCTTCTTCTCCTTTGCGCTGCAAGCATCGCCGTTCGCGTCGCTACTTCCGTTGCCGCGCAGCGTGTGAGCGCCGAGATTTCCGGCAAGGCGAAAAAGCTCATTCGCGGCAAAGTCTACGACAAGCTTGTCAAAATGGGCCCGTCGTACACGGAGCGTATTGCGAGCAGCCAGGCCGTGCAGATAGGCGTCGAAGGAGTCGAGCAGCTCGAGGTGTATTTCGGCTCGTACCTCCCGCAGTTTTTCTATGCGCTTCTTGCACCTCTTACGCTGTTTGTCTTTCTCGCGCCTTTTTCTTTTTCTGCCGCGCTTGTGCTGCTCGTGTGCGTGCCTCTTATCCCCGTCTCCATAGTGATGTTCCAGAAAATGGCGAAACGGGTCATGCGTAGCTATTGGGGGAGTTATCTTGATCTGGGCGGAAGCTTCCTCGAGAATATTCAGGGCCTTACCACGCTCAAAATCTATCAGGCTGACGAAGCTCGCCACGAGCTGATGAACGAACAGGCCGAGGACTTTCGCCGCGCAACGATGCGCGTGCTTCGCCTGCAGTTGAACTCCATCACGATCATGGACGTGCTGGCATATGGCGGCGCGGCCGTGGGCATATGCCTGGCGCTGCATCAGTTTCTCAACGGTAATCTGAGCTTTGCCGCCGCGTTCGCCGTCGTATTTCTTTCCGCCGAGTTCTTTCTGCCCATGCGCGCCCTCGGGTCTCTTTTCCACACGGCTATGAACGGCATGGCGGCGGCCGACAGAATGTTCGACCTTTTGGACATGGAAGAGTCCGAAGAGGGAGGGCGAAGCCTTGCAGGGCGTACGCCTCGGATTCGCTGCGAGAAGCTCTCGTATTCCTACGATGGCATACGCAAGGTTCTCGATGGCGTTGATTTTCGTGTCGAAGCGGGACAGCTTGTCGCCGTCGTGGGAGAAAGCGGGTCGGGCAAATCCACGCTTGCGGACGTGCTTGCCGGCCGCAACGCCCGTTTCGAAGGAGACGTGCAGGTGTGCGACGTGCCGCTTCAAGAGGCCGATCGCGCTTCTCTGGCGCAAACGCTCACTTCGGTCGGGTTCGACGGCGTGCTGTTCAAGGGTACACTTCGAGAGAACCTGCTCATGGGCGACCCGCATGCTTCCGACGAAGAGGCCAGGCGGGTTCTTGCTGAGGTGGGCGCCTGGGATTTCGTGCGGGCGAAGGTGGCCTCGATATGCGCGTGGCCGAGGGCGCGTCTAATCTTTCGGGCGGCCAGCGTCAGCGCATTTGCTTGGCGCGCGCCTTGCTCCACGATGCGGAAATCTACGTGTTCGACGAAGTGACTTCGAGCATCGATGTGCAAAGCGAGGCCGCCATTCTTCGGGCGATCTACGATCTGGCCGAGCGTGGGAAGACGGTCGTGATGATTTCTCACCGCCTCAGCAGCGTGGAACGGGCCGATGCGATTTACGTGATGCAGGATGGCTGCGTCGTGCAGCGTGGCTCCCATGCGCAACTCATGGAAGAGGGCGGCGTGTATCGCCGTATGGTTGAGCAGCAGCGCGAGCTCGAGCGCTTTGCTCAGGACAAGGGCGTTGGCGACGTGCCCTTTTGCGACGATGCGCCCGTGCACCGCGAGTTGGATTGTGAAGCGCCCGTGCACCGTGAGCCGAATCTCGAAGCGTGTGCTTCCTGTTCTTCGGCGGCGAAGGAGAACGCTCGCGGCATGTCGGCTTTGGGCGTCGTTTCTCGCATGATCGGGCTTATCGCGCCTCTTGCCCCGTTCATGGTTTTGGCAGTGCTGCTCGGCGTGGCGGGGTTCGTTGCCTCGATGCTCGGCACGGTTATAGGCGCATGGGGCATGGGCCTTGCGTTCGCCGGGGTCGATACGGTCTTTCCTGCGCTTGCGGCAGGCATAGCCATCGCATCGCTTTTGCGCGGCCCGCTTCATTACGGCGAGCAGATCTGCAACCACTACATCGCCTTCAAGCTGTTGGCGCTTATTCGCGACAAGGTGTTCGCGGCGCTTCGCCGCCTTGCCCCGGCGAAGCTCGAAGGACGAGACAAGGGCGATCTGATGTCGCTCGTCACTGCGGATATCGAGCTGCTTGAGGTGTTCTACGCACATACCGTCTCTCCCGTTCTGATAGCAGCGGTGATGGCCGCAGGGATGGCGGTTGCGCTTGGACTCCAGTCGCTGTGGTTCGCCGTGCTCGCGGTGGCGCTTTATGCGGCAATAGCTCTGGTCGTTCCTTTTGCGGGGTCTCGCCTGTGTTCGAGGCTGGGCCGCGAGCAACGCGATTCCGTCGGATCTATGAACGCCTTCATGCTTGAAAGCCTGCGAGGGATTAACGAGACGATCCAATACGGATGCCAGGCGTCGCGCGCCGAAATGCTGGATGCGCGCATGGACGCATTGCATGCGATCAGCGTGAAGTTGCGCATGAGGAGCGCCGTGAGCGATGCGTTGACCGATGTGCTGGTCATCGGGGGAGATGTGGCGTGCGCCCTGATCGGATGCGCTCTTCTTGCTGCAGGTGCGATCGATGCGCCGCAGTTCATGATCGCTCAGGCGCTTGTTATGTCGGGGTTTGGGCCGTTCATCGCCGTCTCGAGGCTGGGAACCACGTTGCGGCAGACGCTGGCGTCGGGCGAGCGCGTGATAGAGCTGGTCGATGAGGTCCCGCAGACCGAGGAAGTGCGCGATGGTGTTGTGCTGAAGGGCTTCGACGACGCCCAGACGAACAATGTCGCGTTCGGGTACGGTGAAAAGCCGGTGTTCGAGAATGTGACGATGCGCGTGGCGCCGGGCAGTGTCGTGCAGATTTGCGGCCGAAGCGGCACGGGCAAGTCGACGCTGTGCAAATTGCTGATGAGGTTTTGGGACCCGAAGCAGGGCTTTGTGGCGATAAACGGGCAGGACGTAAAGCTGGTGAACACGAGCTCGCTGCGCGCCACGCAGTCTTACATGACGCAAGACACACATTTGTTCGCCGGAACGCTTCGCGACAACATCGCCCTGGTCAAGCCGGATGCGACGGACGAAGAGATTCTCGAGGCATGCCGCAAGGCCGACATCGACGAGCTTATAGCGCGCCTTCCGGACGGGCTTGATGCGCAGGCAGGAGAACTGGGGTCCGCGCTTTCGGGCGGCGAGCGTCAGCGCATCGGCTTGGCGCGCGTCTTTTTGCACGATGCGCCTTTCGTGCTGTTGGACGAGCCGACATCGAATCTCGACAGCCTGAGCGAAGCCCAGGTGCTCAAGGCTCTCCATCGCCATCGTGAAGGCAAGACCATGGTGCTTGTGAGCCATCGTGCCTCCACGTCGTCTTTGGCGGACGAATGCTACATGCTCGAGCGCTAGGGAGCAACGGCGAGCGGCTCTGCTTCGGGCGGGTATGGATAGCATGCTTCGACAATGCGGCAACAGCATCGAAACGCAGCGTTTTTCGTACGCTGCAGCGCAGATGCCGTGACGGACGGATGGTGTGTTTCATCTGCCGAAATGACGATTTGTCTTATTGACAGAGGTGCGGCGGCGGAAGTACTTTGACTCCATAGATCAACGTGGCGCCGTCTTTCGTAAAGAAAGGGGCGCCGCCCGAAACGAAAAGAGGGTGATCGATGAAACATGTCAAGGTAAAACGCGGCAAAGCGTTTTCGCTGGCGCTTGCGGCGTCGCTAACGGCGGCGCTCGGCGTTCCGGCAATCGCGCTTGCCGCAGAAGACGTCGACCCGGCGGTTCAAGTTGTTGAGGCGCAAGGCGCAACCGCAACATCTTTCGGCCAGAATGGCCTTGAACGCTCGGGCGAAGTTGCGGCAACGGTGGGCGGCGTCGAGTATGCGACGCTTAACGAGGCGCTTGCGGCCGCGACTGATGGTCAGACGGTTAAGGTTCTGGCAAACACGACCATGACCACGGGTCGCGTGGACGGCATCTCGATTACGTTGGACCTCAACGGCTGCACCGTCGAGGCGGATAATCGCGCCTTCAACGTAGTGGGCGGCGGCAGGCTTACGCTCGACGACACCGCGGGCGGCGGCGTGCTCAAGGTCAACAAGGTCGGTAGCACGCTTTCCTTGGGCATTGTGACCGGATCCAAGGGATCGGCGGTTATGAAGGGCGGCACGCTCGAAGTTCCCGAATACGGCATTTACACCACCAACGATGACACGGGCGCCTATGTCTCCCTGCAAGGCGGCCTCATCAAGGCCGCGTACGGCATCTGCGCCATCGGCAACGGTACCGAACACAGCGCGAAAGTCGAAGTTTCCGGCGGAGAGGTTCAAGCGGGCATCTTCGGCTTTGGCACCAATGGCTCGAAGGGCAACGGCGGCGTGGACTTCGTCATGACGGGCGGCGCCATCACGTCTACCGCAGAGGATGCTCCCGCGCTCTACCTGCCTGCGTATTACAGCACCGCCACCATCACCGGCGGCACCATCACGGGCGGTACGGGCATCGAGATTCGCGCCGGCGAGCTCACCGTCTCTGGAGATGCCCAGATTTCGGGCATCGGCCCCCTGGAGTCCAACCCCAACGGCAGCGGAAGCACGTCGTCGGGGCGGGCATTGCAATTGCGCAGCACGCCACGAAACAGCCCATCAACGTCACTGTTTCCGACAATGCGAAGGTTGTCGGAACCGTCGCATTGCACGAGAGCAATCCGCAGAAGAACGATTCCGAGGCGATCGAACAGGTCAAGATTGCCGTGACGGGTGGAACGCTCGAGACCAGCGCGCCCGATACGGCACAGGCGGTCTATAGCGAAGACTGCACCGGGTTCGTTGCGGGCGGTGCGTTTAACACCGAGCTTCCCGTTGCCGTTTTGGCCGACGGCAGCGCCATGCTGGTGAACGAAGAGGGATCCGTTTCTGTCATGGACGAATCCAAAGCCGTCGCTGGCGCGGGTGCTTTCGTCGAAAAGGACGGGAAGAGGGTCTACGACACCACGCCTGCTGCTGCTCAAAACGCCAACCCTGGCGCGACCGAGAACATCAAGGTCTACGCTGTCGAGGTGAGCGGCCAGAAGTTCGCCACGCTTGAAGAGGGCATTGCGGCTGCCAAAAATGGCGGCACGGTCACCCTTCTGAGCGATTTGGGCGCCGATCAGGTTTCTGCGGGCAAAGACAAGTACATCAACATCACCGAGGCCGGCACCAAGGTGACCATCGACTTGGCGGGCCATGCCATCACGCTCGACAGCGCTGACACCATATCGGTGTCTGCGCCCAATATGACTCTCACGGTGAAAAACGGCACAATCGTCAACACCAACAAGGACAGCTACGGCCTGTATACCTACGCCACCAATGACAACATCACCGTGACGCTGGAAGATCTTACGCTTCAAACGGTTGACCAGGCCATTGGTGTTCAGGGGCTCAATTCCAATCAGAATGTCACGCTCAAAAACTGCAATATCACGTGCGATACCACCGCAGTGTATTGGCCGCCGAAGTCTGGCACGCTGACCATAGAGGACACCTCCATCGAGGCCAAGAGCGGCGTTACCATCAAGGGCGGTGCGGTTGTCGTGAAGGGCGATACCCACATCAAGGCCACCGGCGAGAAGAAGATTCCCGAGGACTACTACGATGGCAGCCCTACCGGCAATCTGATTTCGACCGGCGCTGCCATCTATGTGGAAAGCGGCTATAACGACCGCGACATCTCTCTGGATATCCAGGGCGGCACCTTCGAGAGCGAAAAGGGCGCAACTGTTTTGTACTTCGCCAAGGAAGGCGAAAGCACTACGGTCAGCCGCGATATCGCCATCTCCGGCGGCACATTCGTGGGCGAGCCTCCGCTGCCGAATTCATCGTTGCCGGCGTTGGCCTGCAGCTCGACAAGGACGGTAACTTGGTTGCCGTGAGCGCACAGCTGGTTCCGAATGCCGATAAGGTTGTCGACGGCGTGTTTACCTATGACGTGGCATCGGGCAAGGAAATCACCGAAGCTGACTTGCTGGCGCTGGTTGGCATGAACGTGGATGCTGAGAAGAGCGGTTACACCATCAAGGTGGACACCGCTAACCTTGCGGCTTTGAACAAAGCTATCGGCGCGAAGGATACGTCTGCGACGTTCGACTTCGCTTACACGGCGGTCAAAGACGGCGCGCAGGTTCTTGCCGACGGCGACGCCGTGGACCCCGTGACTGTCACGGTGAAGCTGACCGACTCCTCGAAGCCGGCCGGCGGCAACGGCGACGGATCCGCGGTCGCCCCCGGCAACGGCGACGGGTCTGCGGCTGCTCCCGGCAATGGCGATGCGAACGCGCCTTCGAAGGACAAGGTCCCCAAGGCCCTCAAGGGCTCTATGCCTGCTACGGCAGACAATGCCGTCGGCGTTGTCTGCGCGGTCGTCTTGGTCGGCACTGCGGCGGCAGCGGCCGGCGCGATGGCGTTGAAGCGTCGCGAACAGCAGTAAATGCAGGTCTGTTGACCAGGGCTTGCGAACGGAGGCTTGCAACGGCGCTTCGCCGTAGGCGGGAAAGCCGTTGCGCGGCAAAGAAGCCATGATACCTGTCGCGCGGCGAAACGCGCTACGAGGCAAAGGCCCGATGGATTGTCCCGATCGGGCCTTACTTGTGTCAGGCTCTTGTTTTCTTACGCCTTCGCCTGCTTTTCCTTGTCGAGAAGCTTGCGGGCGAAAGCGATGGCGTCGTCGATGTTGGCGCGGAAGTGATCTTCGCCCACCAGGTCCACGAAACCGGCGCGGCGCATGGTTTTCATGGGCTGCTCGTTGGCGTGGGAAAAGATTAGGCTCACACCGTTTTCGTGACAGTAACCGTAGAGGTTTTCAAGCGCGTTCATGCCTGACGAATCAAGCGAAGGCACGCCGCGCATGCGGATGATCAGGTACTTCGTGAACTCCTTGACCGAGATGTCGGAGATGCGGTCCGACATGCCGAAGAACATGGGGCCGTTGATCTCGTACACGCGCACGCTCGCGGGCAGCTCGCGCAGGTGCGTGACCTCCGAGTTTTCATCGCAGTAATACTTCCAGCCTTTGACCTCGGTTTCTTCGCTTACCATCTTCATGAACAGCACCACGGTGATCGGCATGCCAACGCAATGGCGGCCACCAGGTCAACGATTACGGTCAGGGCGAAGGTGACCAGCAGCGTGGCAACCGCGCCGCGCGATGCCGTCTTGCACAGGTGCGCGAAGTTGCGCCAGCCCGACATGCCGTAGGCGACGTACAGCAGAATGGCGGCGATGGTGGGCATGGGAATGTAGGCCGCATACGGCATGAAGAAGGCGAGCACGGCCAGGAGAACCAGCGCATGCGTCATGCCGGCGATGGGCGTGCGTCCGCCGTTTTTCACGTTGGCGGCAGTGCGCGCGATGGCGCCGGTGGCGGGAATGCCTCCAAACAGAGCCGATGCGATATTGCCTGCGCCTTGAGCCACAAGCTCCATGTTGCAGCGGTGGTGCGAGCTTATCATGGAGTCCGCCACGACGCAGGAGAGCAAAGATTCAATCGCCGCCAGGATAGCGATGGTGATGCCGTTGGCCAGCTGTTCACGGAACAGGTCTACGCTGAGTGCGGGGATATGGAATTCGGGGACGCCGGCGTTGACGGCGTAGAGGTCGCCGATGGTGTTGACGTTCATGCCGAGGCCGTTTACGAGGACGATTCCCGCCACAAGGGCGACAAGCGAGCTGGGAATGCGTTCGTTGATGCGCGGCCAGCCGAACAGGATGACCAGGCATACAACGCCTACGATGAGAGCCTCGACGTTGAAGGTCCCTATATGCGCAGCGATTGCCGAAAGTTTGTCTGCGGTGTCTATCGTGGGGGTTCCTTCGGGAAAGGTGAGCCCCAACAGGTCTTTAAGCTGTCCTATGAGCAGTGTCACGGCAATGCCTGCGGTGAATCCGGTGGTGATGGTGTAGGGGATGAAGCGGATGATGGCGCCCAGCTTGAACAAACCCATGAGCACGAGCAGCACGCCGGCGATGATGGTGGCGGCCACCAGCCCCTCGAATCCGTCGGTCGCCACGATGCCGGCCACGATGGCGGCGAAGGCGGCAGTGGGGCCCGATACGTTCACGCGGCTTCCGCCGAACAGCGCGATGACGAAGCCGGCCACGATGGCGGTGTAAAGGCCCTGCTCGGGGCCGACGCCCGAAGCGATGCCCAGCGCGATAGAAAGCGGCAGCGCCACGATGGCAACCATGACGCCCGACATAATATCTTTGGGAATCTGGCGTTTTAGCTCGTCTTTGGGCGTGTGCTTGACGACGCTGAACAGGATCGGCTTGATTTTGTCGCGTTGCTGCATGGGGCTCCTTCGCCGGTTGGTTCGGAACGCGATGGCAGAGCCCTTTCCGATGTTGACGAAAACGGCAAAGCCCTTCCGGCACGCATGCGGGAAGACGTTCGTGTGTTCGGTTGTTGTGATTGCGAGACGATATTCGAAAGATTTCGAGACGCGGAAGTCCAATATTCTACGGCAATGCTGCCGGCTTTTTCGCAGCATATGTTTCGTCCACGACAAATGCATTGTTGTGTTCGGTCATTAACTTGCAAGTCCATCTGAACGTTTGATTGCGGTTTGCGGAGGCGGTTCGATGGGCACAAGAGGAGCGCGTCGGTGTTATCCGTCTCTTGCTTGCGTGCATGCTGCGCTGCGATTCGAAAGAACGTACAATGATTCGACATGAGGCGGAAAGAACAAAGGAAGGCGGACGGGCATGGTCACCTTATCTGACGAACGAATCGACCGAATCATCGCCGAGGACGTGCCGTATCTCGATTTGACGAGCCACGTGCTCGGGATAGGGGACAAACCCGGAGTGATGGAATACTTTACGCGCGAGGCGTGCGTGCTCGCAGGCGTCGAGGTTGCTGAGCGCATTGCAACCAAGCTTGGATGCGAAGTGGCGAAAGAGGCGTGCTCGGGAGATCGCCTCGAGGCGGGGCAGTCTTTCATGACGGTGCGCGGATCCGCTGCCCAGCTGCATCAGGCGTGGAAGGTGTGCCTGAACGTATTCGATCATCTTTCGGCTGTGGCCACGAAGACGCGAGACATGGTGGATGCGGTGCATGGGGTCAATCCTGCGTGCGAAGTGCTGACCACGCGCAAAAGCATGCCGGGCGTGAAAGACCTGCTCGTCGAGGCGGTTATTGCCGGCGGGGCGTATCCGCACAGGCTCGGCCTTTCGGAGACCGTGCTGGTGTTCGACCATCACCTGACGTTTTTCGGCGGCTTCGAGAAATTCGTCGAGCAGCTGCCGTCCATTCGCCCGCGTTGCGTTGAGAAAAAGCTTTTCGTGGAAGTTGACGCCCAGCGTGCGATAGCGCTTGCGCGCGTGAACGCCGAAAGTGCCTGGGCGTGCGCAGAATCGGACGGCATTGTGCCTTGGGCTGGCGTGGACGGGGTTCAGGTGGACAAGCTTTCCGTCCAAGAGCTTTCCGAATTGGTGAAGGAGCTGCGTTCGATCGATCCTCGCCTGACCATTGTCGGGGCGGGGGGAATCAACCCCGGCAACGCTGCCGACTATGCCGCAACGGGCGTAGACGGCCTTGCTACTACGGCGCTGTATACCGCAAAGCCCATAGATATGAGCGTGCGCATGCGCATGACAGAATAGGGAGCGCACGTGCTTGGTGTCGGGGGCGAAACAAATGTCGCGATGCCATTCACAAATCGGTTCAAGTCGATACACTGTGGTCTGCGAGAATGCACAGAACAGAGAGATTGTTTTCCATATTCCGTCGTTTTGTAAAACCTGCGATTTTCCAGAGAGGTGCAAGCCGCATGATCCGCGTGATAACCGACTCCACTTCGTCCATTCCCCGTTCTTTGAGGGAGGAGTACGGCATCGAGCTTTTCAGCCTTTTCGTCAACCACGATGGAAAGGAATACGAGGAAAGAAGCATGGACCTCGACGAATTCTATGCGGATATTTACGAGATGGCGGATAATATTCCCACCTCAAGCCAGCCTGCCCTGTCCGAGATCGAGCGCGTCTTCGAAGACGCGGCCAAAGCGGGCGACGATGTCTTGGGCGTGTTTTTGAGCAGCAAGATGTCGGGCACGTTCGAAAGCGTCGTACGCGCCGCGAAAGGTGCTGCAGAAAGGCACGCGTCGTTTCGCTTCGCCGTCATAGACAGCCTTACCAATTGCATGGAGCTGGGGTGGCCGGTCGTCTCCGCGGCTAAGGCTGCGGCATCGGGCATGGGACTGCACGAATGCGCCCAGCATGTGTGCGAGCGCGTGCGGAGCACCCGTTTCATCTTTGCTCCTGAATCGCTTCGTTTCCTTGAGAAGGGCGGCCGAATCGGCAGGGCGTCGGCGCTGCTTGGAAACGCCTTGCGCATCTCGCCCATTCTCACCGTGAAAGACGGCGTGGCGTCGACGTACGCGAAGGTTCGTACGCAGAAAAAGGCCATGGATAAGATGGTGGGAATCCTCAGGCAGGATATGGAGGAACATGGCCTGAGGAATATTGCCGTGCATTATATTGGCTCGAAACGACCTGCCGAAGAATGGGCGCGTGACGTAATTCGCCCGCTCATCGGCCGAGATGTGGCCGTGGTTCCTGCGAGCCCAGTCATCGGCGTGCACGTGGGTCCTGCTGTGGGCATTGCGTACGAGTGCGACAAGCCCATGGTTGACAAGTTCACGTCCGCATTCCCCGAGGTTGTTTCGTCGGATGCGGGAATCGAGCGTTTGAGCGCGGCTGCGCTGTAGCGTTTACGATGTTTGAGGCAAGGCCCGTCGTCGATGCGGTAATCGGCGGCGGGCCTGCTACGCAGGGTTTTTGCTGGTCGAACAGCGGAGTGGAAAGATAGCGCTCACCGGTGTCGGGCAAAACCACGACGATGTTCTTTCCTTCGAACTCGGGGCGTGAGGCAAGCTCGGATGCGGCTTTGAGCGCCGCGCCCGAGGAGATGCCGACGAGCAGGCCGAGCGCGCTGACCTTCCTGCTGTAGGCGAAGGCGTCGTCGTTTTCGACGGCGATCACTTCATCGAACAGCTTGGTATCAAGCGTGTCGGGGACGAATCCGGCGCCGATGCCCTGGATCTTGTGGGGGCCGGATTCTCCGCGGGAGAGAACGGGAGAGGCGGCGGGCTCGACGGCGACGATGCGAACGTCGGGATTCTGTTTTCTCAGGAACCTTCCCGTGCCCGAAAGCGTGCCGCCCGTTCCTACGCCGGCGACCAGGGCGTCTACCTTGCCCTCGGTGTCGCGCCAGATTTCGGGGCCGGTGGTGCGCTCGTGAACGGCGGGGTTGGCGGGGTTTGTGAACTGGGAGGGAATGAAAGACCCCGGAGTTTCTTCGGCAATCTGATGCGCTTTCGCGATGGCCCCCTTCATGCCGTCTGCGCCGGGCGTCAACACGATTGTGGCGCCGTAGGCCTGTGCGAGCTTGCGTCGTTCGATGGACATGGTTTCGGGCATGGTGAGGATCATGCGGTATCCGCGTGCGGCGGCGAAGGCGGCAAGTGCAATACCGGTGTTGCCGCTGGTGGGCTCGACGATGGTTGCGCCTTGCTCGAGCAGGCCCTTTTCTTCGGCGTCGTTAATCATGGCGACGGCAATGCGGTCTTTCACCGACCCGATGGGGTTGAAATACTCCACCTTCGCAAGGATGCGGCCTTTGGTGCCGAATGCGTTCGTGACGTCGAGGAGAGGGGTGTTTCCGACAAGCTGGTCGATGCTGGAATAGATCATGGGAATGCCTTTCTGGGCTCGTATGCGAAGTCTGATGAGCAATCGCGGCGTGCTGTGCGTGCGACCGCGGTGATGCACGCTGTCTTGCGGCGCCGTTTTGGCGCGAACGGTGTGCTGGCATGCACGACCGTCGTTGCGCACGGGAGTTTCTAGCCGACGTTTGGCTCAGGGTCCAGCGCGTCCTCGAGGGTGATGCCGCGCAGGTAGGATGCCACGGCGTTTTCCAGGCCCTTCCAAACGCGCTGGGTGCTACATCGCATGCTCAAAGGGCAGTCGAACGATCCTTCGAGACAATCGAGCAGGTACAAATCTCCTTCGGTTGCTCGGACGATTTCGTCTAAGGTTATCTCGCGGGCGGGTCGGGCGATTGCGTAGCCGCCCGTTGCTCCGCGGGTGACGGTGATAAGCCCTGCTTCCGACAGAGGGGCGACAACTTGCTCCAGGTATTTTTTCGAAATGAGCTGACGCTGGGCAATTTCCTTCATGGGTATGCGGCCCTCGGATTCATGTTCGGCCAAATCGACCATGAAGCGAAGAGCGTAGCGTGTTTTCGTTGCAATCCTCATGTTCTTCCTGTTCCTGTACGTAGCGTTTCATCTGTTTCCATGCTTGCGGGGGCGTTCGCGCGAAGCGTTTTTATTGCGGGTGCGACTGGCTTTCCGCTTGCATGCATGGTGGAAATGTTGCCGCTCTGTTGCGTTCTTCTAAAAAGTCTAGCAATGCACTTGACATTGAACAAGGCGAACTTAGGATAAAGCCTATCAAATTGCTATGATTTAATGTGGAGGTAACAATGCAGGGTGTATATCTTGATAACGCGGCAACGACGCGCGTTCGTCCGGAAGTTTTCGAGGCCATGAGGCCGTATTTCTGCGAGCAGTACGGCAATCCTTCTTCGATCTATGATTTGGGACAGGATGCCGCCGATGCGGTCTCCGGGGCCAGGGGAATCATTGCCGATACGATCGGGGCGAAAGACACGGAGATTTACTTCACGGCGTCAGGCTCCGAAGCCGACAACTGGGCGATCAAAGGCGCCGCGTGGGCTGCGGCGGAAAAGGGCAAAGGCAGGCATATCATCACAAGCGCCATCGAGCACCATGCCGTGCTTCATACGTGTCAGGCTCTTGAGAAAGAGGGCTTCGAGGTCACCTATCTTCCGGTCGATGGATTCGGCCTGGTCGACCCCGTCGCGTTTGAAAAGGCCATTCGCCCTGATACCGTTCTTGCCTCCATCATGTACGCCAACAACGAAATCGGCACCATTCAGCCTATTGCCGAGCTTGCCCGCATCGCTCGCGAGCATGGCGTACTGTTCCATACCGACGCCGTGCAGGCGTATTGCCACGAAGACATTCGCGTGAAGGATTTGGGCGTCGACCTCATGAGCGCAAGCGCGCACAAACTGTACGGACCGAAGGGTGTCGGGTTTTTGTACATTCGCAAAGGAGTGAAGATCAAAAACCTGATAGACGGCGGCCAGCAGGAGCGCGGAAAGCGCGCCGCGACGGAGAACGTGCCGGGAATCGTCGGTTTCGGCAGGGCGGTCCAGCTTGCTTGGGAAGAGCGTGCGGCTGAGCACGAACGCCAGACGGCGCTGCGTGACCACGCGATTGAAAGAATCCTCAACGAGGTTCCTCATGTGCGCCTCAACGGCAGCGCCGAGCATAGGCTTGCGAACAATATCAATGTGAGCTTCGAGTTCATCGAGGGCGAGGGAATCATCCTTCAGATGGCCATGCGAGGGGTGTGCGTGTCTTCGGGCTCTGCATGCACGAGCGGCTCCCTCGATCCGAGCCACGTTCTTTTGGCGATCGGGCTTCCTCACGAGATCGCCCATGGTTCGGTGAGGATGACGCTCGGCAGGGACACGACTGCCGAGCAGCTCGACGATGCGGTGGACAAGCTGGCGAAGACGGTTGCGACCTTGCGTTCCATGAGCCCGCTGTACGCCGATTACGAGCGCGGCGAGATTGGCTCCATGATCGATCGCGACGAAGATGCCGTGGTTGGCAGAGCCGGCGCAGCCTAGAGCTTGCGCGCGGAAGGTAGCGATATGGCTGGCTGCGGGTGTTGTGCTGCTTTACATGCGGCCGACGTTTTGCGCCACCGCGCCGGTGCGACCTCTTTATGCCGCCCGAGCTTTGTTCGGCTGGCGTGTCGGTTCATGGGCGGCGAATTCTATCCGGCACGCGCATACCGAATTTCGTTTCATGCAAGATTTAGACAGGAGAAAATACCATGGCAATGAATTATTCCGACAAGGTCATCGACCATTCCCTAAATCCGCGTAATGTGGGAGAGATAGAAGATGCAAGCGGCTGCGGGACGGTGGGCAACGCCGTGTGCGGCGACATCATGCGCGTGTATCTGGATATCGACGAAAACCAGGTGATACGCGATGCGAAGTTCAAGACGTTCGGCTGCGGCGCCGCGATCGCGACAAGCTCCATGGCGACCATGCTGGTCAAGGGCAAAAGCATCCAGGACGCCTTGGCTATCACCAACAAAGCCGTGGCCGAAGCGCTCGACGGCCTTCCTCCGGTGAAGATGCACTGCTCGCTGCTTGCTGAAGAGGCCATTCATGCGGCTCTTTGGGATTATGCCGAGAAGAATGGCATCGCGATCGAAGGACTCGATCGTCCCGTGCACGATGTGTCCGAGCTGGAGGAAGAGCACTGCGCGTAGCGCGAGCGTTTCAAGGGAACGCATCTGAAGGAGCCGATTTCCTTCCGTTCAACACGGGCTGGGACCAATATGGGGAAGACCCGAGTATTTCAGTTGCTTCCCCTGCTGTTCAAAGACGGAGACGGCTCTCCTGTGAGAGCCGTCGCGTGGTTTTTCTAGCGGATAACGACGGGTTGGCTGGTCGCGTCGGACGCTGGGGCAAATGGGGCCTGCGCTCTCGGCGCAAGCATGGCTCATGCCGAGAGGCGTATGCTGCGTGTCGTTTCGAATACGAAGCTCTATCCAACGAGTGCGAAAACACTTGCAAGAAAGACAAGGGTCGCTGCTGTGAAGCCTATCATGATGGCCCACGCGGCAGGTCGGGCGAAATTGATCGTCCATCCAACGCCGAAGCGCTTAGGCAGAAAGGCGCTGGCGTCTTCTTTGTTGTAGTAGAAAATGCCAAGCTTCCAGTGTTCGTCGTCGTCCGCCAAGAACCCTTCGTCAGCTTGCATCTTTTTGAACACGCGCGACCCTGCCTGTCCGTAAATCACCGACAGCGCGATGCTTCCTATCACGACGGGGACGCATAGGATGATGATGGCCACTGCCGCTTGTCAAGCTGGATGAACCCTGCGGAAGAAAGCAGGAAGACGATGCCTATACCGCCGCTGAGAAGAATTCCCGACACCAGCAGAAACGTGCTTTCGGCGCGGGCGAAAAGGCCGTATGCGAGCGCCGATGTGGCGGGTGCGCCGGGGTCGGTGTGGCGCTTCGAACGCAGAATCATCCAGTGGGAAACCACCATGCATACGGCCAGGAAGACCTCGATCAATACGGGAAATCCAATGGCGCTTCCAAGTGTCTTGGGGGCGTAATCGTTCACGTTTCCTTCGAAATCGGCATGCATGGGAAGCATGTCGGGCATGGAGGGTGAGCGCAAGGCCCAATGCGATTGTCGCTAATACGACGGGAATGTAGAGAAGGTTCCAGGCAAGCGGAAGGGCTCGCGGCAGGTCTTCTTCGGCGGTGACGACTGCTGCATGACTGCCTTTGGCCTGCCAGCCTTCGGCGTGTTTGAGCGCTGCGACTTTTTGGCGGTTGTGCAGCATGAGAGCGAACGATGCGGCAATGGGAACGAGCAGCGCGGTGCAAAGAATCGTCACGCCAAGGGCTTCTTCGTTTGCGACAAGGAATGCGCCAGCTGCCAAAGAGGCGATGGTCGAAAGTGCCGTGATGATGGCCATGATGACGGCGTAGCGTTTTTTAAGATAGGCAAGGCGAGGGTCGTTTTGCGCGAAAGCGGGTATGGTTACGGCGAAGCATTCGTTGCGACGCATGAGGTACGGGGTGAAGGCAAGCAGCAGACCGGCGGAAAGCGTGGTAGCGCTCAGCATGCCAATAGTTGCGATGGCCAACATGTTAGGCTCCTCTCGTTTCGGATGTGCTTTGTCCTGCAAAGATGCATTCTGCCTGGGTTTTTGCCGCATTGATGAACGTTTGCTCAGTTCCTCCTTGGGCGCGATGCTCCAGGGCGAGCTGCCGGAGAGCTTCTTCGAGCTTCGCTGCATTTGCCGCAATGCGTTCGGGTGTTGCGGCGTGTTGGAAATCGGCGATGACCGCCCCCGAACGACCGCGCATGACGAGATAGCCTTCGTCTCGCAGGACGGCGTAGGCTTTGTTCACGGTGTGCAAGTTGACTCCTAGGTCGCTTGCGAGCGCGCGTACGCTTGGCAGTCTATCGGCAGGAAGCAGCTCGCCGTGCGCGATGGATGCGACAATCTGGTCTCGGATTTGCTGATAGACGGGGTCCGGCGATGTTTGGTCTATGCGGATGATCATGATACCCCCTCTGTTCTATATGTTCTATAACAATTAGATAGTACCATATTTGTTCTAGAACATATAGAACAAATTACGCAAGACCGCGACTGATGAGCGAGCGACGTGATTCTCGGTACGGGAGCAGAGGGCTTGCGAATCGTGAGATGAGACGTCGAAATCCTGCTTGGCGGATTTACGTCTCTATTATTTCCAAGCAAGGATAATTGTCTGTACTATTCTCATTACAGGATAAATA
>JBKTHK010000044.1:0-16624 GCA_047240885.1 Slackia sp.
GGCGCACACCCCTGACGATTTCCCCGAAACGGTGGGCGATCTTGTGGCGTCTTTGTCGCGCATGTTTCCCGCTTCGGATGCGGAGTCGTGGGATAGAACCGGGCTTTTGGCGGGTGACGCCTCATGGCCTTTGTCCGGGGTGGCCGTCGCGCTCGATCCAACCCTTGAGGCTCTTGAGCAGGCTAGGCATTACGGAGCGAATGTTCTTTTGACGCATCATCCTGCCTTTCTCGAAGCGCCTTCTTGCATCGCCCCCGTTTCTTCCGGGGCATCGGTAGGCGGCGCTCTTGTTTTCGAGGCTGTTCGCAGCGGCGTAGCCTTGGTGAACTACCACACAACGCTCGATGTGAGCGCCCAGGCGCAGCGCATGCTCCCCGGGCTTCTCGGGCTTGACAGGGTGGGGGTTCTCGAGCCGCTTTCCTACGATGGAGAGCGGGGCTACGGCCAAGTATGCATCCTTTCCCGGAAAGACGCGCCCATGACGCTTCGAAACCTCGCGCTTCGCTGCACATCGGTCTTCGGCCGTGCTCCCCGGGTCTGGGGTAATATGGACAAAGAAGTATGCCGCATCGCAACATGGACGGGATCGGCGGGAGATGCCTGCGAGCTTTGCCTTGCGCGTGGGATAGACGTACTGGTATGCGGGGAAGTGAAATACCATGCGGCCCTCGATGCATCACAGCGCGGTCTTAGCATCGTCGAGCTCGGGCACGACGTCTCCGAGCTGCCGTTTGTGGCGGTTTTGTCGGAGGCCGTTGCAAGGCTTGGCATTTCTCGAGAAAATATCGTGCCGCTTTCTCAAGACGGCAATTGGAATCATCCGGAGAGCAGGAGGGTGTAAGCGTGCAAGCGACGTCCGAACAGATTATGAGCCTGATCAGGCTCCAGCATACCGACTTGACCATCGCGCACATTGAGCGCCAGGTGGACGCCTTGCCTCAAAAGCAGACCCTTGCCGCTCTGAAAGAGAAGCAGTCCGCCATCCAGCGCAAGCAGCGTGCTCTTATCGGCGGCCGTAAAGACCTCGAACTGAATCTCGAATCTCTTCTCGAAGAGGAGAGAGATCTTGTGAAAAGGCAGGACGAAGCCCAGCAGCGCATCAATGCCGCATCATCCGATTATAAAGAGGTTTCTTCGAGCAGCGAGGCTCTTTCGACCTATGCCGAAGACCTGGAGGCGCTTCGCGGGCGCATTTCCTCGACAGAGACGCAGATTCTGGAGATTTCGTCTCTCGAGCCTCAGGTCGAGACGATGCTCGCCCGTCTTTCCGAGCAGGAAAAGGGCCTCATTGCCTCGTATCGAGAGGAGGGAGGCAAGCTTCTCGCCAAGGTCGCATCCTTGAAGGAGGAGCGCGAAGCGCTCGCCGATGCGATCGGCGAGCAGATCATGGGCCATTGCAATCGCATCGCCAAGGCGAAGCAGGGTGTTGCCTTGGCCCATCTGAACGAGGGCGCATGCAATACCTGCCGCACCTCGTTCGACCAGAGCAGGGTCCTTTCGCTTCGTATGGACTATCCGCTCTCGTTCTGTCCGCATTGCGGAAGGCTTATGGTTATCGATAAGCGTTATGCAGGTTAGAAAAACTTTCTTGTCATAGCCAAAATCGCATGATATAGTAGTCGGGCTTTATGCTTACACCCAGATAAATAACATCTGATAGTAATGGAGTGAAGAATTATGTCGAAGGTTTGCGAAATTTGCGGTAAGGCTCCTGTTGCGGGTCGTTCCATCAGCCACTCTCATCGTGTGACCAATCGTATGTTCCGCCCGAACATCCAGAAGATCACCGTCGTCGAGAAGAACGGCAAAGTCTGCAAGAAGAACGTATGCACCAGGTGCATGAAGGCTGGCAAGGTTACCCGCGCATAGTCTTTATCATGAGCCGAAAGCCCGCTTATGCGGGCTTTTTTGTGTTCATTTGAACAGGGAGGCCTTTTACGCCTTCGTTTCGAGCGCATTTCCCGCAATGAGGGCTATACTTTACGGTTGCTAATGCAGTCGTGAGAAAGGAATGGATTCATGACGCAGCAGGTTTCCGGAAATCTCCATGTCTCGAATGACGTTCTCGCCGATCTTGCCGGCAATGCCGCTCTGGGCTGCTACGGCATCGTCGGCATGGCTTCTCCCACTGCCTCGGACGGCTTCGCGAACATCCTGCCCGCCAACCGCCTTCGTCGCGGCATCGTCGTGACGGGCAAGGAGGCAGGCATCCACATCGACATGTACGTCATCGTGGAGTACGGCACCAACATCAACGCCGTGTCTCAGAACCTCATCGACAACGTTACCTACGAACTGACCGAGCACGCCCAGGTTCCCGTCGAAGGCGTTGCCGTTCATGTCCAGGGCATCAAAGTCCGAAAGTAACTTTGGCTTTCCAAGGAGATATACATACTCATGAGTAATCCTACGACCAATGACGTCCTCAACGCGGTAGCTGCCGCCACCAACGCTCTGTCTGAGCGCAAAGAGGAGGTCAACCGCCTCAATGTGTTCCCTGTTCCCGATGGAGACACGGGAACGAACATGTCGCTCACCATGCAGATGGTGGTGGACAATCTTGCCAAGCTTTCCATCGGTGCGTCCAACGCCGAGATTCGCAAGGCAATAACGACGGGCGCTCTCATGGGCGCACGCGGCAACTCCGGCGTCATCACCTCTCAGATTCTTCGCGGACTGTGCGAAGGCTACGAGGGACACGACGTCTTCGATACCGTTCACGATTCCTGCTTCGCCCGCGCAGTGGAAGTCTCCTTCAGGCTGTGCGCAAGCCCGTCAAAGGTACGATTCTCGGTGGTCGAGGATGCGGCTGCCGCTGCCAGAAAGCGCGCAAGAAGCTTTCCTCGAAGGCGCTCGATACGGTTGTCGCGGAGGCGTATCATTCGTCAGCACGCCGGACTTCCTTCCTGTCCTGAAGGAGAACAACGTCGTGCGGGCGGTTTCGGCCTTGCCATCTGATCGATGCCTTTGCCGCCTCCATTACCGGTAAAGACGGCTTCGTGGGCGATGCCATGTCGTTCGCCCGTCCCGCTCCGAAAGTCCAGATCGAGCAAATCAACGACTGGGAGGGTTCCGCCTACCGTTACTGCACCGAGTTCCTCGTTCATTCCGATTCGGTCGACGTTGACGCGGCGAAGGAGTTCCTTCCCACCATGGGCGATTGCGACCTTATGGTCGGCATGCACCCGAACTTCAAGGTGCATGTGCACTCCAACCGCCCCGACCAGGTTCTGGCATGGTTTTTGACCCATGATTCCCAGATTTCCGAGGTTCACATTCACAACATGCAGCTCCAGAGCGAAGAGCGCACCGAAAAACTCGAGCATGAAAAGGAAGAGGCGCGCAAGCCCCTCGGCATCGTGGCCGTCGCCCCCGGCTCCGGCAACGCCAAGATTCTCGAGTCCCTCGGCGTCGACGTGGTTGTTTCGGGCGGGCAGACCATGAACCCGTCTACGGCGGACATTCTCGCGGCTGTCAACAAGGTCAACGCAGACGCGGTTTTGATCCTTCCCAACAACAAGAACATCATCATGGCATCCCAGGCATGCGTAGACGTTTCGGAGAAACCCTGTGCCGTCGTGGCCACCAAGAGCGTTCCTCAGGCGTTCTCGGCGCTTTTCGGGTTCGATCCCGAGGCCGATCTCGAGTCCAACGTCGAATCCATGACGGAGGCGTTCGCTGACGTGAAGACCGGCGAGGTCACCCAGGCGATCAAGGATGCAAAAGACGCTCATGGCAACCCGATCAAAGACGGAGACATCATCGGCATCGCCGACGGCTCCATCGAAAGCGTCGGTTCCGACGTGGCTTCTGTCGTGATGTCTTTGCTCGAGGCCATGGACGCCGACGATGCAGACACCATGACCATCCTGGCGGGCGAGCAGATGTCCGACGAAGAGCTCGATGCTCTCGTCGCCCGAATCGAAGATGCCTACGAAGACATCGAGATCGACCCCCATCGCGGCGAACAGGCCTTGTACCCGGTCGTGTTCTCGCTCGAATAAGACGCCGTCTTTCCCGCTATGATTGACAGACTTGCCGCCGCTTTAAGGCTGGAATCCCCTGCAAGCTCCATTGCAGGGGTCAGTTCCGCCCGAGCGGCGGCTTTATCTCATATGGGCATACAAAGCGTGCGTGACATGCTTCGCCATTACCCTCGCCGCTATATAGACATGTCCGCCCTTGCCACGATTGCCGATGCCGTTATCGGCAAGCCGGCCACGATTGTCGCTCAGGTTCACGAGGTCAAGCTCAAGCATCCCAAGCCGAAGTTCGACCTTGTCGAAGTGACTCTTGTGGACGGAACCTCCACGCTTATCGCGACGTTCTTTCGCCAAGCGTGGCTTGCGAAGACTCTTTCTCCCGGCATGAGAGTAAGCGTCGCGGGCGTTGTGGAGTTCAATTACGGCTTCAAGCGCATGACCATGCCGTTTTTGGACCGTCTCGACGAGGGCGACTCGGTTGATTTCAGGCGCATCGTTGCCGTGCACGCTGCTTCCGAGAAACTTCCTGCGGGCCAGATTCGCCGTCTGATTCTGAATGCCCTTTCAGCAACCGCCGGCGAACACGATCATCTGCGCCTGAGCTTCGCAGCCGCTACAGGCTTATGTCGCGAACGAATGCGACAAGAGCCATCCATTTCCCCGGTCGAATGAAGAGCTTCGCCAGGCCCGAAGAAGGCTGGTCTACGAAGAGGTCCTGATGCTCGAGCTGCACCTGATGCGCGAGCAGAAAGAGCGCGTGTCGGGCAAGCCTTCCTGCGCCCACATGCCGGGAGGTCCGTGCTTCGATCGCCTTTTTGCCGCCCTTCCGTTCGAGCCCACGGACGACCAGCTGTGCGCGATAGAGGATATCGGCTGCGACATGGCGGCTCAGCGTCCTATGGACCGCATGGTGTTGGGCGATGTCGGCACGGGAAAGACCATCGTTGCCGCCTTCGCGCTCGCCATCGTCGCCGACTCGGGAACCCAGGCTTTGATGATGGGTCCGACTGAAGTGCTCGCCCAGCAGTACGCTTCGTCTGTGGGGCCGCTGCTTGACCAGTCGGGCGTTTCCTGGGGGTTGCTGTGCGCCTCCACTCCGCGTGAAGAGCGTCAGAGGCTTCTTGCACTTCTGGCCTCGGGTGATTTGTGCGTCCTGTTCGGAACGCACGCCTTGCTCGAGAGCGATGTCGTCTGCAAGTCCTGCACGCTGGTCGTCATCGACGAGGAGCAGCGTTTCGGCGTCGGGCAGCGAGACGCGCTTCGCGCGAAAGGGCTCAATCCCGATTATCTCTCGCTCACGGCAACGCCTATTCCTCGCTCTCTCGCTTTAGCGCTTTACGGGGCCACAGCGCTTTCCTACGTGCGTCAGAAACCGGGAGGTGCGGCCGGCCGCACGCCAAGCGTCGTGGGGTTCAGACAGCGAGGCGTTGCCTACGATGCGGCTCTTGAGGCGTGCAGGCGGGGAGAGGGCGTATGTGGTTTGCCCGTTGGTTGGCAAGAAGCGCCCGCAGGAGGCTGTGCGGCCTTCCCATTTCCGCGGGGGTCATTCCGAGCCTTTCGAAGGGCAGGAGCTTGAGCCTTACATCGACTCCGTACTACGACATGCTCGACGACAACCCGAAAGCAGCTGAGCGGAGGCTGCGTTTTTGCAGGCCAAAACCTTTCTGAATACACCGTTGGTCTTTTTGCACGGAAGAATGAAGCCCGCGGAAAAACGCGAAGTCATGGAGCGGTTCAGGGCGGGGATATCGATGTGCTGGTCAGCACCACCGTCATCGAAGTGGGCGTGGACGTCGCAAACGCCACGGTTATGATCGTCGAGGATGCCGACCGCTTTGGCCTTGCGCAGCTTCATCAGCTCCAGGGCGCATCGGCGCGGCGAAAGCCCGGCCAGGCGTTTTTGGTGGCATCGTCTTCCGACGCTGAGGCCATGGAGCGTCTTTCGGCGATGGAGCGCACCGAAGACGGCTTCGAGCTTGCGGAATTCGACCTGTCGTTTCGTCGCGAGGGCGATATCCTCGGGAATAGACAGCACGGGGCCTCTTCGCTCAAGCTCGTCAACATCGTGCGCGATCGCGCCGTTGTCGAGGCTGCGCACGCCGATGCGCTCAAGATTGTGTCGGACGATCCGGGGATTGCCCCCGAGGAGCTTACGGTTCTTCGCCACGAGCTTGCCGCCGTGTTTCCTCCGGATGCGGACGGACGCTAATTTCGTCTGCACCGATGGGTCGCCGAGCAGGCGGCCTGCATGCCGAGAAAGGATGATGATGCGAGTTATCGCAGGTTTGTATAAAGGAAGGCCTCTGGCCGCCCCGAAGGGATCAAACACGCGCCCTACCACCGACCGTGTCAAAGAATCGCTGATGAGCACGCTGCTTTCGGCTTGCGGGTCCTTTGACGGGGCTTATGTGCTTGATGCTTTCGCCGGTAGCGGGGCGTTGGGAATCGAGTGCATCTCCCGCGGCGCTGCTGCGGCCCATTTCTTCGAGCGCGACCGCGACGCTTTGGCCGCATTGCGGGAAAACATAGGAAAGCTCGGGATATCTTCCTACCAAGCGCGCGTCTTTCGTGCCGATATCATGAAAAACCCTCCGGTCATCGGGGCTGTTTCGTACGATATCGTTTTTCTCGACCCCCCTTACGCTTATTCGTTCGAGGATGTCGTGGGTCTTGTTCTCAAGCTCAAAGACCACGGGCGGCTTGCGCAGGGATGCGTGGTCAGCTACGAGCACGCCGCCGAGGACGATCTTGCTGCGTTTTTCGACATGCGGGGTATAGAGACGGATATACTTGCCAGCAAACGCTTTGCGACGACGGTCATAGACCTCGTGCAATTCAACTAACACAAGGAGGAAATCAGCTATGAGGAAAGCCTTGGTTCCGGGAACGTTCGATCCCATTACCAACGGTCATCTTGATGTTATAGGCCGCGCATCCCAGATGTTCGATGAAATCGTGGTGGGAGTTGCCAATTCGGCGAAGAAGGGCCCGTTGTTCTCCATCGAAGAACGTGTCGCCTTCGCTCGCGAGGCTACGGCAGGCATGGACAACGTTACGGTTATGCCGTTCAACGACCTGCTCGTTCACTTCGCGGAAGAAATCAACGCGAACGTCGTTGTCAAGGGTTTGAGGGCCATTACCGACTTCGAATACGAGTTCCAGATGACTGCGGCGAACTACCGCCTCGACAGCAACATAGAGACAATGTTTATCATGTCTCCTCCGCAGTATATGTATCTCTCGAGCTCGATTGTTCGAGAGATCGCCCACTTCAAAGGCGAGGTGGGCGATTTGGTGCCCGCTTGCGTGGAGCAGGCGCTGCGTGAGCGCTTCGCCAACAACTAGGAAAGCCTCTTTTCCCGCATGCCCATATGGAGAAAGCATCGACGCGGGCTATTCATGGTAGAATATCTTGATATTATGCGCGGTCCGTCTCATCGGTTCGCCTTCAAAACAGCGATCGGGCGCAAGCCCGTGTGGAAAAACGCAGCTTAAACGCAGCAATTACGAAAGGGACAACACAATGGACGAAACAGGAGTTCTTGGACTTATCGAGGAGCTCTCCATTCTTCTCGAGGACTCCAAGCCGGTGTTTGGCAAGGGCAATCTTCGCCAGGTCGACATTGCGGCGGCTTTCGAAATCATGGATGAAATTCGCGATACGTTCCCGGGCGAATTCGCCCAGGCTCGTCAGATCGTGCGCGAGCGTCAGAGTCTTATCGATGACGCCGAAGCGGAGAGCGCTCGTTTGATCGAGGACGCGCGCAGCCAAGCTATGACGATTGCTTCGGAGCAAGAGATTGTCCGCATCGCCCAGCAGCAGGCGGATACCATCATGGCCGACGCCCGCGAGCTCGAGCGTCAGACCCGCGCCGGCGCGGAAGATTACGCGGACGAGGTCTTCGGCCATGTTGAGCAGAGCCTCGACACGCTCATCACGAGCGTTCGCCGTTGCCGCGACCGTCTCAACAACCAAGGTATCGGCCGATAATGGAGCGCCTTGTCATCGAGGTTCCCGCCGAACTCTTCGCCCCTGCGGAGAGTTCTTCGTTTGACGGTGTGTTCGACATGGGGTCGTTCGATTGCGGCCCCGACGCCTACACGTGCTCTCAACCTATGGAATACCATGTTCTGGTGAGCAACGTCGGCGGAGCCCTGCTTGTCGGCGGTACCGTCGAAGGCGAAGTGACCACTTCGTGCGGCCGCTGCCTGGAGGACGTGGTCATTCCCATCAAGGGCGAGGTCGAAGGCTATTTCATCATAGAAGGGGAGGGCGAAGCGCCCGAGGATATGGACGAAGATGAATTCGACGTCCTTCCTGAGTCCCACATCATCGATCTTGAGTCGCTTCTGCGAGCGGCCGTGCTGGTCGATTTGCCGCTCGTTCCGCTCTGCGACGAAGAGTGCCTGGGTATTTGTTCGCAATGCGGGCATAACCTCAACGAAGGTCCCTGCGAATGCCGTGCTTCCAAGCAGGACGAGATTTCTTTGGGAAAGAACAATCCATTCGCCGCCCTTAAAGGCATCTCGTTCGATTAGGGTTTTCACGCGCAATCGCACGGCGTGTACATCGGCTTCTTCCGAAGCCCCTTCGCGTTGGAGTATTTTTTTCGACAGGTTCGCCTTCGCGACTTGCGAAGAGCTAAGGGCTTTGATAGTATTTCGTTTCGTCTGATTTTATAGATATGTACCGTTTCGACCAAATACGTTGGTCGAGGGGATAAGGAGATGGAAAACCATGGCAGTGCCTAAGCAAAAGACTGGTCGTGCTCGTACTCATTCTCGCCGTAGCGCTAACAGCGTTATCGCTACCCCTGCTCGCTCCACCTGCCCTCAGTGCGGCGAGGTGAAGTTGCCTCATCGCGTATGCGGCAATTGCGGCTATTATGGCAAGCGTGAGGTTCTCGACGTCGAGTAACGAGAACATTACAAAGTTCCAGCATTATTGCGAATGCCGGCTCATGGGGCCGGCATTCGTGTATAAAGAGTTCGTTGTGTTTAATTTCTACGCATACCGAACCAAAGTAATACTGTACGATTGCATACGATGAATCACGTATCGAAAGGACTCACATGTCGCATACTGATACGGTTACTATCGCCGTTGATGCAATGGGGGGGGACAACGCTCCCGAAGTTGTGCTCGAAGGGGTTGCCGAGGCACTTGCCGAAGACCCCCGCATCGAAGTTCTCCTTGTCGGCCCCACCGAGGTCGTCGAGCCGTTTGCAAGCTCTCATGCGCGTTGCATAGCGCAGCCCGCGTCCGAGGTGATCGCTATGGACGAGCATCCTGCGGAGGCTGTTCGCCGCAAGAAGGATTCCTCGATCGTGGTCGGCTGTCGCGCGGTCAAAGAGGGTAGGGCGCAAGGATTTTTCTCTGCGGGTTCTACGGGTGCGTGCCTTGCGGGTGCAACGCTTGTTATTGGCCGCATCAAAGGCGTTCAGCGTCCCGCGCTCTGCAGCGTCATTCCTTCCCCTGTTGCTCCTGTCGTTATGGCGGATATCGGGGCGAATGCTGATTGCAAGCCCGAATATCTCGTGCAATTCGCCCAGATGGCCTCCATTTATGCAGAGAAGATCGTTGGCATTGAAAACCCCCGCGTCGCTGTGCTCAACATAGGCGAAGAAGACACCAAAGGCTCCCAGTTCGCGCAACAGGCTTTCGCCCTTATGAAGGAAAAGGTTTCCAACTTCGCGGGCAACGCCGAGGGGCGCGATATCGTGACCGCTGGCTTCGACGTCATCGTCACCGACGGGTTTACGGGCAATGTAGTCTTGAAGACCGTAGAGGGTACGGCCAAGGCTCTTTTCGGTGCGCTGAAAAACGTCATGACGTCTTCGCTGAAGACGAAAATCGGCGCTTTGGCGGTTAAATCCGACCTCAAGAGCCTCAAGGAGAGCATCAGCGCCGATACGTACGGCGGGGCTCCTTTGCTGGGCGTCAAGGGGGTATGCCTTGTCGGCCATGGCTCCAGCAACGCCACGGCCATCAAGAACGGCGTGCTCGCGTCGGCGGCCATGGTTCGCAAGGATGTTTCTGGATGCATTGCCGAGGCGGTGGGTAAGCGATGACCCGTACCGAAGAGCAGCAAAGGAAGGTCGAAGAGGCGCAGCGCATCATCGGCCGCGACTTCGACGACCCCGACATTCTTCTTTCGGCGATAACCCACCCTTCCGCAACGGAGGGAAAGCCCGTCAAATTCAGCTATGAGCGCCTGGAGTTTCTGGGCGACAGCATCCTTGGGGCTATTGTCGCGAACGAGGCTTTTCACGAATACCCCGAGCTTGACGAGGGCGGCCTGACGCGAATCAAAGTCGCGCTGGTTTCCGGAACAAGCCGACCGAGGTTGCTGAAGCTCGGCTTCGCCGACGTGATGTGTTCGGATCCTCCGAACGGGAACGGGCAGGCGAGGTCTGCATTCTGCGCTTGAAAACGTCTACGAGGCCGTTGTGGCCGCGCTGTTCCTGGATTCCGGCATTGCCGGCGCTCAGGCGTTCGTGCGCCGGACGCTCATTCCCAAGATGTCCGTCGAGATGGCGCGCGAGCCGAGAATCCGAAAAGCGCCTTGCAAGAGAAGTTGCAGGAAGAGGAATTACTCCTACATACAAGCTCGTAGAGACGCAGGGCCTCCGCACGACAGGACGTTTGTCTCGCAGGTTTTCGCAGGCATGAAAGCGCTCGCAAGCGGCATGGGTCGCACGAAGAAGGAAGCCGAGAGCCAGGCGGCCAAAACGGCGCTCGATGCGCTGGTTTCAAAGCTTCGAAAGCGGACAAGGCAAAGGCAAAGCGCGAAAGAAGCAGTCGAGAACTGAGAAGAAAACAAGGGATAGGCATTCTGCATGTATCTTAAATCGCTCGTTCTCAAGGATTCAAATCATTCGCCGACCGTTCGTCATGGCTTTCGAGCCGGGAATCACCTCGGTCGTGGGTCCAAACGGTTCGCAGTCGAACATATCCGATGCCGTGCTGTGGGTTCTGGCGAGAGAAACGCTAAGAACCTGCGCGGCCAGGCTATGGAAGACGTCATATTCGCAGGGTCATCCGCTCGAAAATGCCTCGGCATCGCCGAGGTCGATTTGGTGCTGGACAATACCGACGGGACCCTTCCGGTGGATTTCGCGGAAGTGTCCCTCACGCGCCGCATGTACCGAAGCGGAGAAAGCGAATATCTCATAAACGGCGCTCCCGCGCGCCGCATGGACTTCATGGACATCCTTCATGACACGGGCCTGGGAACGGGCACCCACTCCATCATAGGGCAGGGCAATCTGGACGCCATTCTGGCAAGCCGCCCTGAAGACCGACGTACGCTTATCGAAGAAGCCGCCGGCGTCTTGAAGCATAAGCAGCGCAAGGACCGCAGCGCCCGCAAGCTTGCCGCGATGGATGCGCATCTCGATCGAGTCAAAGACGTCACGGCCGAGATAGAGCGGCAGCTCAAGCCGCTTGCGCGCAAGGCGCAGCGAGCGCAGGCTTATCAGGGGCTGTCAAGCGAGCTTTCCGAGCTCGAGCTCGTGCTCGCGGTGGACGACCTGCGTCTGCTCCAGAGAAAATGGGATGAAACCGCCGTACGGGAGAAAGAGGCAGCCGCTTCGATCGACCTGGCGCAATTCAATGTCGACGAAGCGGAGAAAAAGCTTGAAAAGCTTCAGGTCATGCTGCAGGAAAAAGGCCTCTACGTAGGCGACCTCACCGCGCAGCGGGGTCGTTTCCATATGGCTCTCGAACGTTTCGAATCCAGCGACATGCTTCTTGGCGAAAAAAGCCGAGGCATTCGCTCGCGCCTTGATCAGGCTCGTTCTTCTTTTGCGGCGAATGAGCGACGCATAGCCCAGTTCGAGGAAGAAGCGAACGCGCTTCCAAAGACCTCGACGAGAAAACCGCATTGCGCGATGCGCTCGAATCGAATGTTGCATCTCGAAAAGGAGTTTCCGAGGCGAAGGACGCACGCGCGAAGATGGACGCGGAGCTTTCCGAAGTGCAGTCCCTTCTTCGCTCTCGCGAACGCGAGATGGAATCCGCCGTTGCGAAGCGCAGCGAGCTCAAGGACGGGCTGGCGGGCCGCCTTTCTTCCAAGGCGCTCCTTGAAACGAGGCGTCGCGAAACCAAGGAAGAGTTCGACGCCGCCTCTTGCGAGCTTCGACAGCGATGCCTCGACCTTGACGAGGATGCCGCAGAGCTTACGCGCCTTTTCGAAGAGAGTCGAAAAGCCTCCGAAGAGCTCGCCGAGGCCCATCGTGCGCTCGCGTCGGCCGCAGACAACGCCGACGCGGCTCGTCAGGAGCTTCGCCGCATAGAGGCGCGTATCGCCGCGCTCGAAGAGGTCAATAAAAGCATTCGGGAGAAAAATGAAATATCGGCGTGGATTTCCGCGCACGCCGCTTCGTTCGATACAACGTCCGTTCCTCTTTCCTCACAGGTCAAGGCGCCTCGAGAACTGGAGCCTCTTGTCGAGATGCTGCTCGGCGACGATCTTTCGTCGCCCGTCGTGGCAGACGGCGCATGCGCGGCCCGTTTCGCCCGGGAGGCGTCTTCGTGCGACGCGAGCGGTTCGGCGAGCATCCTGTTTTCTGAATCTGCGCGGCGTGCGTCCGAGCGTCCTCAGGGCCGTCTGCTTGAAAGCCTCGAATATCCTGATTCCATAGCCTCGTTGATGGAGGAGCTCTTGGGGGATTATGTGGTGGTGGATACGCTCGATGAGGCATGCAGCCGCGCCGTCGCGTGCGACGAGCACGCGCGATACGTCGCCCTCGATGGAACCGTATTCGTTCCCGGGGCGAAGCTCGTCGTTCGCAACGGCTTTTCGAACGACTCGGGCGTGCTTGCCCGCGAGCGCGAGCTCGAAAGTCTGCGTGCGTCTTTGGCCCAGGCCAACCAGGCGCTCTTTGACGCCGAGTCCCGCAAGCAGCGAAGCGCCGAGGAGCTCGAGCGCAAACGCGCCATGAGCCTCGAGCTTTCTCAGGCCCATGCGCAGCGCAAGGGAGCAAATAAAAGCGCGGAGGCAGAACGGCAGCGCCTCACAAAGCGAGTTGGCGTGCTCGAGGCGACGCTTGCCTCCCTTGCGACGCAGCTTCGTCAGACGGAAGAGCAGCTGTCCGAAGTGCAGCCTCGCATAGAAGATTTCACCGTCGTCGATTCTTGCCGAGTCGCCCGTACGGAGCTGGAAGAGCGCTTGAGTTCTCTGAATGGGAACAGGGCGATGCTTTCGACAAGGAACAGGCTTTGCAATCGCGTCTGTCCGATGCGAAGCTGAACTACTCCACGACCAAAGAACGCGTGCTTTCCTCATGCGCGAAACGAAGGAGCGTGAGCGCGACCTCGATCGCGCCCGCCGCTCGTTCGAACGCGCCCAGAAAGACATTGCGACGCTTGAGACGGTCGAGAAGCGTATCGGGCCTTTGCACGATACGCTTTCCTCGTTGAAGGAGTCCGTCAAAAGATGGGTGGACGATCTTGCGAGCAAAGCCGCGCTCGAGCAGAGCAATTCTGCGGAATTGACGGAGGCAATTTCTGCCGCCCGCGGCGTCTGCCGCGAATGCCAGGAGCGGCTCGATGCCTCCCGAAGCTTCCTCAACGACGTGCGCATCGAGAAGGGCAGGCTCGAAGTGCAGGTCGAAGCCGCCGTTTCGGCTATCGTCAACGACTGCGGGGTGGCTCTTGAGACCGCTCTTGAAATCCCCGCGCCCGAAGATCGCGAGAAAGCGGAGGGCGAGGCCTTCAGGCTCCGTCGCAAGCTGAGCTCCATGGGGACGATCGATTCCTCGGCCTCCGAGGAATACGAGGCTATGAAGGAGCGTTACGACTTCATGGTTTCCCAGGTCGAAGACGTGGAGGCGGCTCGCCGCGCTTTGAGAAGAATCGTCTCGGCGATCGACGCGCGCATGAAGGAGCAGTTCGATGTGACCTTCGAGCGCGTGAATGAGAATTTCCAAGAGATTTTCGGCCAGCTTTTTCCGGGGGGAAGCGGCTCGCTCGAGCTTGTGAACGTAGACGACCCAGACCATCTCGGCGTTGAGGTGCATGCGCAGCCGCGCGGGAAGAAGATCGCCAAGATGACCCTTATGAGCGGCGGGGAGAAATCCCTGACGGCCATCGCGCTGCTCTTCGCGGTGTATCGCATTCGCAAAACGCCGTTCTACATCCTCGACGAGGTGGAGGCGGCTCTTGACGACAGCAACCTTCGTCGCTTGCTGGCGTATCTCGAGACGCTTCGTTTCGAAACGCAGCTGATCATGATCACGCATCAGAGGCGAACGATGGAGCTTTCCGACGTTTTGTACGGCGTCTCCATGCAGTCAGACGGCGTGACGAAGGTGGTTTCGCAAAAGCTCGGTCAGGCTCGCTCGTCCGCGCAGGCGTAAACAGCGCGCGGCATGGCGGGTTTCTAAGATGCTATGGTACCCTTTCACGAACACGACTTTCGAAAGGAGCCCCGATGGGATTCTTTGATCGCATAAGCCAAGGCCTCGCTCGTTCGCGCGAGCGCTTCACGGAGCAGATGAACGTTCTTCTCGACCGTGGTCCCGATTTAGACGACAATTTCTGGGACGGCCTCGAGGAGACTCTTATTCTTGCCGATATCGGCGGCCCGGCCGCTTTTGACATCGTCGAGGGCCTGCGTGACACGGCGACGCGCAAGGCTTTGCCCGATGCCTACGCCGTACTTGATCTTCTGAACGAACGCATGGCGTCCTCGTTCGCCGAAGGCGGCGAAGAGATTTTCGGCGACGAGCCCGCGGTCGTGCTGTTCGTGGGAATCAATGGCGCGGGTAAGACCACCACGGTCGGAAAGCTGGCGAAGGAAGCCACCGATGCCGGCCGCACGGTTTTGCTCGGCAGCGCTGACACTTTCCGCGCGGCCGCCATCGAGCAGCTCGAAGAATGGGCTCGCCGCGCCAATGTGGAGATCTGCACGCGCGAGCGCGGAAGCGACCCTGCCAGCGTCTGCTATGACACGCTCGAGCGCGCGGAATCGAAGGGCGCAGACCTGGTGCTCATCGACACCGCCGGCAGGCTTCATACCTCTGCCGATCTGATGCGCGAGCTTGAAAAGGTGGTCAACGTCGTTCGCAAACGCTCTTCGCTGCCGGTCTATACCGTCCTTGTTATCGACGCCACCACAGGCCAGAACGGCATGCAGCAGGCGAAAGAGTTCGATCGCGCGCTCAAGCTCGACGGCGTCATCGTGACCAAGCTCGACGGTACGGCGAAAGGCGGCATCGCCTTGGCGGTAAGCCATGAGCTTAATCTTCCCATTCTCAGGACGGTGTCGGCGAAGGTCTCGACGACTTGAAAGATTTCGACGCGCATGAGTTCGCGCGAGCGTTCGTGGGCGAATTCGACGAACGTTCCTAGCGAAAGGCGCGAGGCGTCGCGCCCGACACGCTTGCTTTCGCCATCATCCATTTCATCCGCTTGTAAGGAGCTGTGACATGTTCGACAATCTCTCGGATCGCCTTCAGGGTATTTTTTCCGGGCTGAAATCCAAAGGTCGCCTGACCGAAGAAGATATCAACACGGCCATGCGCGAGATACGCATGGCGCTGCTTGAGGCAGACGTCAATTTCAAAGTGGTCAAGGAATTCGTCGCCTCCACCAAGGCGCGCTGCCTCGAGGCGGAGATTCTCGACTCCCTGACGCCCGCCCAAAACGTCGTCAAGGTCGTCTTGGATGAGCTCACGGCGCTTCTGGGCCAATCTGATTCGAAGCTGGTGCTTTCCAGCCGCATACCCAACGTCATCATGCTCGTCGGCCTTCAGGGCTCGGGCAAAACGACGGCTTCCGCGAAGCTCGCACACCTCCTGAAGAGCAAGGGCCACAGCCCGCTGCTCGTGGCGTGTGACGTGTATCGCCCCGCTGCGGCCGACCAGCTGCAGACGCTCGGCGACGAGATGGGCGTCAAGGTCTATCGCGGAGACGGCCAAGATCCCGTCAAAATCGCCCAAGAGGGCGTTCGCTTCGCAATCGACAATCTGCGCGACGTGGCCATCGTGGACACGGCAGGTCGTTTGCACGTAGACGAAGAGATGATGGACGAGGCGGCCGCGATCAAGGCGGCGGTGAAGCCCGACCAGATTCTCATGGTGGTCGACGCCATGACCGGCCAAGACGTCGTCAACGTCGCACAGGCGTTCGCCGAAAAGGTGGAATTCGACGGCGTCATCATGTCCAAGATGGACGGCGATGCACGCGGCGGCGGCGCTTTGTCTCTCAAGCAGGTTACGGGCAAGCCCATCAAGTTCATCTCTGCGGGCGAAAAGCCCGACAGCCTGGAGGAGTTCCATCCCGACCGCATGGCGAAGCGCATTCTCGGCATGGGCGACGTCGTGTCCTTGATCGAACATGCCTCGAAGGTCCAGGCGGAAGAGATCGAGGCCGAAACAACGGCGCGCATGGCAAAGGCCCAGATCAACCTCAATGACTTCTTGGAGATCAAGAAGCAGGTCAAGAAGATGGGCGGTATCGGCAAGCTGGTCAGCGCGCTGCCGGGAGGCGACAAGGCCATGGCATCCGGGCAGGTCGATGAAGGCGCTTTCGACCGCATAGAGACGATCATCTTCTCTATGACCAAGCATGAACGCGAACATCCCGAAGTGCTCAACGGCAGCCGCCGTGCTCGTATTGCCGCAGGGTCTGGAAC
>JBKTHK010000045.1:0-16463 GCA_047240885.1 Slackia sp.
CAACCAGGAAATGGTCGACCAGTATTACCCGCAGTATGCCGGCCGTTCCTTCAACCATGCCCTACGGCCATGCGATGTATGACACCTCGGGTGCTTTGGTGGACTGGCTGCACGAGATCGGCGTCGGCTTCTACAGCATGGGCGTGAACAAGGCCTACGGCATCACCCCGTATCTGGCTCCCGGCTGCTACGAAGGCGGCTGCGGCCAGGCCATGCAGTACCTCGCCGACCGCGTGGGCGCTTTGGGCGGCACCATCGTCTACGGCGCGAAGGTGACCGACATCACCATGGACGGCGACCGCGCAACCGGCCTTGTGGCCGAAGGCAAAGACGGCTCGGTCTACACCGCCACCGCCAAGGCCGTGCTGTTGGCATCCGGCGGCTTCGGTGCCAACCAGGAAATGGTCGACCAGTATTACCCGCAGTATGCCGGCCGTTCCTTCAACTGCTGCCCCGCCTCCACCGGCGACGGCATCGTGCTCGGCCAGAAGGTGGGTGCGGGCATCGAATGCATGGGCCGCGAGCTGGGCGCCTACATGTCCACCACCTCGCAGGCAGGTTCGCGCATGGAAATCGCCTTCATGTATCAGACCACCCCGGGCATCATGGTGAACGCCCACGGCGACCAGTTCGGCAACGTCATGAAGGCGAACCACTTCGTCATCGGACAGGCCCTGTGCGACGAAGAGGCCAACGGCGGCAAGTTCTACTGGATTACCGACGAGTCGGGCGCGGTTACCACGATGAATAACCTCACCTGGGGCTTCGACACCTACAAGGCCGTCTTCGAGCGCGGCGACATGGTGCATTACAACACCGTGGAAGAAGCCGCCGAGGCAACCGGCTGCACCAACCTGGCCGCCACCCTTGAAAAGCACAACGGCCATGCGCTGGCAGGCGAGGAAGACGAGTGGAAGCGCTCCAAGCTTCCCTACCTGGACACCCATGACGGCATCTGGGTCTGCGGCGTGGAGCCGACCTTCTACCTGACCACGGGCGGTCTGATGATCGACACCTCCTGCCACGTGACCAAGGAAGACGGCACCGTGATCCCCGGCCTGTACGCCGCGGGCGACGTGTGCGGCTCGATCGAGGAGAAAGACGGCAAGCAGTACGGCATGGGCTTCGACGCCGCCATGAACTACGGCTATATCATGGCCGAAACCGTTGCGGGCGAAATCGCCTAACGCCATATAAACCCTACACCCCTCCCGCCGATGGAGCGCGAGAACCAAGCGCTCCATCGGCGCATACCACCTGCAACCGTTCTATATGCCTTTGCTGCGCGTGGCAATCCACGTCGTTGAAAACTTCCTCTTTCACCGGCTCGTTAAATCTCGTGGCGCATACCGTCGTACAGCTTCATATCAACACAGGACGCCTGCTGCCCGGTACTGCTCGGCAGCGCTCAGCGCCTGCCGCAATTGCCCACGGGTCTTCGTCTCCCGCAATGAAAAGCAGCGGCAGGCCTTTCGGAATAAGACGCGCCCGCTTCGGGTCAGTCGCCTCAAGCGTCAAAGCCGTGAGAGATGCGTACGCTCCCAACGTGAACATCTTCCCGCACGCGGGATCGGCGCGATACGCGTCCACCACTTCCGAATCCGTCGAGATCCAATCCACCTCGGTGCGTGCGCCGGAAATGGCTTTCGAAAACGCACCTGCGCCGAGCGAATCTACGAATGCGCTGCAGTACCTCTCCCCCTTAAAGGCGGCAAGAATACGACAAACCGCGTTTCCGACCCTCGAAAGCGCACGGGACTGTTGGCCTGTGCCGCACAGCACCGCTGCCGCAAGACCTTTCGCATACCTGGTCAGATAACATCGTGTCACAAAGCTTCCCATAGAATGGCCGAACATGACGAGGGACTTTCTCCCCGTAGCGTCGCTTGCGTCATCTTCATGATTCGTGAACGTCTTCTATAAGAACCTCCGCCCCGTTGCGAAGGGGCATATGGCCGAGCGATTCCTTATCCGAAGCGCTCTTCCCATGGCCAACGTGGTCGTTCGCGCAGACGACGAAACCCTTTGAAACCAGGAACGACGCGAAAGGAGCGTAGCGCTCCACGTGCTCGGACATGCCATGCACGATCTGCACGATGCCGCGCGGCGCTTCGCAAGAAACGGCGTCCCGTTGCCACAGAAGCGCCCGAATATCCGAGACGCCATCATGGCTTTCGTAATGCAATTCAATCGCTTCCATGCTTCTTCCCTCTCTGTATTGCACACAGCATGTGTTTGCGAAACGTCCGTGGCAGCCCATATCCCAAAAAAATGCTTGACTTGAACCATGCTCTAAGCAGTAGGTTAGCATTCGCGCGAAAGAAAGGAAGCCATGGAGGAATCTCTCTTGAACACCCCAAAACTCGGATTCGGCTGCATGCGACTGCCGCTTCTTGATGAAAAGGATCCCACAAGCATCGATATCGAGCATTTCAAAACAATGGTCGACGCTTTCATCGAGGGAGGCGGAACGTATTTCGACACTGCATTCGTCTACCACAACGGCACCTCGGAAACGGCCTTGCGCGAGGCGCTCGTGAAACGCCATCCGCGCGACGCCTATACCGTCGCCACGAAATGCCTCGCTTGGGCAGCGCCCGATGCGGCCACCGCGCAATCGAATCTGCAGACCTCCCTCGACCGGCTTGGGCTCGATTACGTAGATTTCTACCTATTGCACAACGTCGGCGGGCCCCGCACAGCAAAATTCGACGAATACGGCATGTGGGATTTCGTCCGCGAAATGAAAGACCGGGGCAAAATCCGCAATGTGGGCTTTTCCATCCATGATGGAGCCGAAGCCCTCGACGATATACTGACCGATCACCCCGACATGGACTTCGTCCAACTGCAGGTGAACTATCTGGACTGGGAAGACCCCGTGGTCCAGTCGCGTCGCTGCATGGAAGTAGCCCAGAAACACGGCGTGCCCGTAATCGTTATGGAGCCGGCACGTGGCGGCCGCCTCATAGATCTTCCCGCACGCGTTAGCGACGTGTTCAAGAAAGCAGCGCCGGACAGAAGCATTGCATCGTGGGCGTATCGTTTCTGCTACAACCTCCCCAACGTCATCACCGTGCTTTCGGGCATGTCCAGCATCGAGCATGTGCGCGAGAACGTGGACGATTACCGCTCCTTCGGCTCTAAACCCTTCTCGCCCGAAGAACATCTGGCATTCGACGAAGCGGTAACAGCGCTTCATGCCGTGGACGCCATTGCGTGCACGAACTGCCGCTATTGCGTAAAAGACTGCCCGCAGGGAATCGCCATTCCCAACATCCTTGGCCTGCTGAACTTGGAGGCCTACACCGAAAACTGGGAGTTCGCAAAGGGGCAGTATGCCTGGCAGGCGAAAGCGCCCGCAGGCGAATGCATAGAATGCGGTACGTGCGAAGACATGTGCCCGCAGAAAATCGATATCATCAACCAGTTGAAACGCGCTGCCGAGCATTTCGAATAACGGGCCAGGCATGGGAGCCGTCCCAACAGCAAGTTAAGCCATAGGCGCCACTCCTTCGGCGCATGAAAGAACAGCGAATACCGCGCAAACGGCAACGGTGACAAAAGGTGCGAAAGGAAACGCGCCGTCGTCGGAGGTGCCGCCATGAAACCCAATCGGAATAGAACGGTCCTTTCGCGACGGATGCCTTCTAAGAAAACCATCGCGGCATGCACGAACAAACGCCACCGCGAGCAACAAGACGCAAGCAAGCACGAGAATAACCGCGCCCCAGAACGCGCCTGAAAAAAGACCCACGACGAATAGCAGTTTCACATCGCCGGCCCCGAACGTTTCGCGGCCGGCGAACATCTGCCACGCATGACGTCGCAAACGACCCGGCCCCCAATGCAAACGCCCCGCGATGCCTGCCGCAGCCGCCCGAAACGCCGAGCCCGAACCGAAAGCGGCCGTACGCTATGAGCATGCACCAGATTGCCACAGCCCCAAAAGCGCTCCATGGGAATGATGCGCTCCTGAACGTCGACGATGCTTATCCACGCCAAAACGCATGCCAGACCCGCGCAGGCAAGGACGATACAGGCTCGTTCGCAGACAAAGAGCGGACATATGTAGAGAAAAGAATCCATGGCCCCATCATGAAGGAGCCTTCTCCCCTCCACCGTGCCATTCACCGTGGGGCTTCTTTCGAATTCCTCCACGACTTCTTCCGAAAAACGCACAGCCTTTTCAGCGGCATCAGGACGCCTCTCCTCAAGACTCCTTTTCAAAAAGAACGGCCCCCGCCTCCCCGCAACGTCGAATTGTGTATGCGCGCGGATCTTCCCGCCCCGTCTTACCGCACCAGGCAAGCGTAAGCTTGGCAAGACGGCGCATAGCCTCCTGAAAAGCAGCCGTATCACGCACGGACGCGTCCCCGAGCACCGCCGCCATAAGAGCCTCTGTTTCGGGATTTGCCCCGACAAATTCATCAAGCGCGAGGGAAAACGGGTCTTTGAAAAGGCAGGAAGACGGAATCGCCGCCCCCTGTACAGGAGAAAACATGAAGGCCGATGCCGACACTTTGGATTCTGCCCCCGGGCGATCAATGCTTCCGACGAAGCCTTCGTAGTCTTTCCTCTCCCAAATAAACGGAGCATCGCACGAGGGAGTAGATGCGCAAACGGCCCTACGTTGGCGAAAAAGAAAGGAAGCGAAGTTCAAACAGCACACAATACCGCCGCACGCATCGAAGTCATGGCACGAAGACCCAAGAAACGCTTGTTCAACAGCTGAAAAATCCGCGGCTTTCTCTCCTGCGTCGTTCACCCAGGCACGAGACGTTGCGCCAATGGCCTCAGCCGAAGCGTCGTAAAGCGCCCCTTGAACAATACGCCCGATACAGCCGCAAGAGGCGCATTCGCAGCTCGACGCGATGCTACATGCCGCAGGCTCAAGCTCGCACCCAATGCGCCACAACGATCCACCCGGAGAAAATCGGGCCTCGAAAAACGACGAGAGCCGCTCAACCGCATCGTCGAACGGATGCTTAGGCCATACGCCATGCAAAAGCATGTGCGGAGACGCGACGCTTCTGCGCGCGAATTCCTCCATGAACAGCGAAGCCGCCTCCATGGCCACAACGTCGTTTATGGAGCGCGTCATGGAACCGCGCACCGCACGAATGCATACGGAGCAGCACCGCCCCTTGCGGTCGAGGGCCTCCATGGCAAAATTACGCAAATCGGGCAATGTCGTCAGGTGTAATAGCGCCGACGCGTATGACACGAGGCGCATCCCCCGTGCAGTCGACTACCGTCGAAGAAATGCCGCTACGCGGGCTGCCGTCGCCGAGCGCGGCGGGAACCTTGGCAAGCAACTCGGGATTCAGCTCGTCAAATGTATGCGCCGGCGGCTCCCCTTGGAAATTAGCGCTCGACGTAGCCAAGGGAAAACCCACCTTTTCAATAAGGGCAAGCGCGACCGCATCGTCCGGCATGCGCAGCGCGATCGTATCGTCCACCGCGCGAAACGCCTGGGGAACGTTGTTCGCCGCCTTTACAATAAGCGTCAACGGACCAGGCCAGAATTCGTCTGCCAAAGCCAATGCGTAATCCGGAACATCGCACCCATAGAACTGCAGCGCGCTCTTGCTGCCTACGAGCCATGGAATGGCTTTTTCGGCATCGCGGCGTTTAATATCGAAGAGCGATTGAGGAGACTCGGAAAGCCCGACGGCCACCCCTACCCCGTACACAGTATCGGTCGGAAACACAACTGGTTTGCCGGCGAAAAGCGACGCCGCGGTCTTTTGGATGCTGTCAGTTTGCCTCATGGCAACCTCGCTTTCACGTAAATCCATCAAGCGCACCATAGCGCATCGAGGCTTGCGAATGAACCGTCGTAAGCGGATGTTTACTTCTTGCAGCGCGTTGAAATGTAGTAGTTGCTTGCGATAAGCACGCCGATGATGGCAATGATCATGAACCAGGTATAGGGCGTAAGCACACCCGCGGAAAGCCCCTCCACAAGCACCGCGTACTTCAAGGCAATGAACACCAGCACGAGCACGCCAGCAGTCAGGGCAAACACGCCCGTTGCGCGGCATGCGCGCTTCACGTCATAGTTCGCTTCGCGCTCTGCTGGGTCCATGCGGTTCAGCGAGGCAACCATGAAAACGCCGTGCCCTGAAAAAAGCACGAGCGCCGAGATAAGACATGCCACGGATACCAGCAGCCCTATAGCGATTTCCGTCATGAAACTTCCCTTCTTCGTAACGCTATTCGTAACAGGATTCGATCTCTTGTACACGACGATAAAGATATCGGTTCTGAGGCACGAGAATGCCGTGCTTTTCGGCACGGCCTATGATGGCGCCGGCAAATTCTTCCACCTCGCTCGGCCGTTTGTTGATTCGGTCCTGGGCCATGGACGGCATGCCGTTCGGATCGAGGGATTCCGTAAGCGCCACCATCTGGGAAAGGTCGGCCTCGGTCAGCTCCACGCCCTCTGCGCGAGCAACCGCCATGGTCTCGCGCATCGCGGCGACGAGGCTGCGATTTTGCTCCCCTTCGGCGGTAACCGTGCCGTAAGTCCCTTCATACACCATGCAGGTCTGGTTCAGTCCCACGTTCATCATGAGCTTCGTCCACATACGGTGGCGAATGTCGTCCTCAACGACGAAATCGATACCCGCCCTCGCAAAGAAGTCGGCGATTTCGTCCACGACCCCTTCGTCGGTATGAGGAGCTGCGCCGAACCTGATTTGACCGGGATGCGTGTACGTATGCTCCGTGCCGATATACACCGCGTCCATCCCCTGGGCAACACTGAGCACGAGATTGTTCCAACCGAACACCTCGGCGATGCGCTCTTCGCTTGTGACGCCGTTCAAAAGCGAGATGATTCGAGTTTCCGGTCCGACGCAGGATTCCATGGTTCGCAACGCGGTTTCCATGCCGGTGGCCTTGATGGCGAGTATCAAAAGATCGACAGGCTGCGCTTCGGAAGCGGGGACGGTCCTAATCTCGCACGGATCGCCGTTGATGCGGATCTTGTCGTCAGAATGCCGCTTAAAACGTTGGTCGTCCATGACGAACTCGACCGCGTCGGGTCCGATATTGCTCGCAATAAGGCTTCCGTACAAAAGGCCTACGGCGCCTTTGCCGATGATGGCCGCTTTCTCTATCCGCACCGACAAACCTGCCTTTCCCGTTCTGAACACATTGCGCACGTGCGCACATCCGATTCTAATGCAAGAACGCCTACGCCTCCTGAGGCGAGACCAGTGTCGCAGACGACGCCCCGTCGATGCGAATGTCCGTTTCAAAAACGCCTCCAGCGCCCGGCGCGCATAAAGCGCATCGAGCACGCCCGCCGTCTCGTACGAGGAATGCATGGCGATCTGCGGGCAGCCTATGTCCACAGCATGCATGCTCGCTTGAATGTTCGAAAGATTGCCGAGCGTGGAACCGCCCGCCATATTGCTTTTGTTCGCAAAGCGCTGCACGGGCACGCCCGCATCGGCGCAAATCCCCGTGAAGACCGCTCGGCTGAAAGCGTCCGTGCAATATGCCTGGTTGGCGGCCTCTTTGACCACGATGCCGCCGTTGAGAAAGCACCTGTTGCCTTCGTCGGCTTTTTCAGGATGGTTGGGATGCACCGCATGGGCGTTGTCGCAACTTGCCATCATGCTCGCCGCAAGAGCGCGGCGCAGGTCTTGCCCGCCGAAACCGAGAGCGTCGTTTATACGCTCAAGGACGTCGCGCAGCATGGTTGACATGGCTCCCTGCTTGGTGTTCGACCCCACTTCTTCGTTGTCGAAGCAGCAATACACCGAAACGCAGCCGTTCTGCTTTGCGGAAAGGAACGCCTCAAGCGAAGCGTGCGCGCACATGAGGTCGTCGAGCCGCGGCGCCGAGACGAATTCGTCCGCTGCCCCCAAACGCGCGACCTCCAGCTCACCAGGAAAACATCGCGACCGACGATCTGCGAGGGATCGACGCCGAGTTCGCCCGCAAGAAACGCGTCGAACGAACCCGCCCTAAGCGCCCCGGCGGAAAAAAGCGGGCAGGCATCCACCTGCCTATCAGGCGCAAATCCTTTATTGACTTCGCGGTTCATATGGATGGCGACGCTTGGTATAAGAGCGACGGGGCAATCGACGAACAGCAAACGGCTCTCGATACGAGAGCCGTCACGCACCATAACGCGCCCCGCAAGGCCGAGAGGGCGGTCGAACCAGGTGTAGTCGATCATGCCCCCATACGCTTCCACATTGAGACGAAGCGCATTTCCCGGAGCCGAAAGCTCAGCGGCGTCTTTGACCTTGAACGCCGGGGAGTCGCTATGCGATGCGGCGATTTGGAAGTGATAGCCGTCTTCGGGCATATTGTCGCCAATGCGCCATGCAATAACGCTCGAGGCATTACGCGTGGTGAAATAGCAGCCGCCCGGCTCCATGCTCCACGCGGCGTTTTCGGGAAGATAGCGAAAACCCACATCACGAAGACGAGACGCTATCTCGTCAACGGCATGAAACGCGCTCGGAGAAGCCTGAATGAACGAGCGGAGTCGTCGAGCTTGGCTGCAGGCGTCCTCCGACGGCGCGCCGAACACTTCGCAATCTGGCATGGAGCCATCCTTTCTCGCATGCACCGCATCATGCGCCAACGAGAAACGAATGCCTCGGACGTTCAGCGGCCTTCTTCGGATAAGCCGTATTGTCGCCGAATTCGAACGAACTTACGATACCGGCGAGCATAAAGCACAAGAAGAAACATCGCGATTGCCCTGCATGTCGAGACGCGCACCTTTGCGCTAGACTACAAAGCCACACACCAGACGAAACAAAGCGCGCAGATTTCGCCCTCGATGCCTTCGTTGAATTCAAACGCGACGTGCTTAAGAGAACGGCGTTTTGCACGTGAACGACAGGGGGAGCAATGTATAACGCAAAGCAAGTCATCGTCGTGAGACGCGACCTCAAAATGCGCAAAGGAAAGATCGCCGCGCAATCGGGGCACGCCTGCGTAGAGGCGGTGCTTCTGGCCCTTGCGAAGGAAGACCGTTTGAACGACGTGAATGCGGCCAATGGGTGGATATCCCTCGAGAACAAAGACCGCGAAGCAACGCCTCTTTCCGAATGGTTTGCAAACGGCGTCGCGAAAATATGCGTATACGTAGACTCCGAGGAAGCGCTGCTCGACCTTGATCGCCAAGGAAGAGAGCTCGGCTTCGTCACCGCGCTCATCCAGGATGCAGGACACACCGAGTTCCACGGCGAACCCACCTACACCTGCATGGCGTTCGAACCCCTGTATCCCGAGCAAATCGACCCGCTCACCGGAAATCTGCCTCTGTATTAGCCTGCGCCTTATTGCGCTCGAAAGCCATCAGGAACGCGACGCAGATCGTCTCCGTCGGCGGAAGGAACAATTTCCACCACGTCGTTGTAGATGGCAGTCTGACGATCGCCAATGCCACGATCTTCATGATAGTGCCCGAAAAACCAGTGGCGGTAATCAAGCTTTCGCTCCACATCAAAGAGAAAACGCGTAAGCTCGTCGTTTTCGTATGTCGGGTTCAGCCGATACTGAACGTTGCTCGCCGCACAATGCGTGAGCACGTAGTCGGTTTTCCAGCCCAATGCATCGAGCGTGTCAAGCGCCTGAGCATACTCTTCAGACGAAGGCATTTCCTGGGGCCACCAGCTTTTATGCGGCGTGCGCCATGCCTTGTCGACCGAACGTGCGCCTCCCATGCAGAAAAAGGAGCGGCCAGATATCGTGAACGCCTGCCCTCTCATGAGATGAAGGATTGAAGGTCTGACGCGGTGGACCAATCCGCCATGCCACTCTTCCGTCTCCATGGATTCGAGCATGTCGAAATTCTCGTGGTTTCCATCCACGAACAATGTTGTAAAAGGCTTTTTCTCAAGCCAACGTAACCAGTAGTTGCTTTCGGAATTATCGGCCCAAACCAGGCCGAAATCTCCGCAGACTATTACGTAATCTTGCTTATCGAGCTCGCAGCCTGTCGAAAAGAAACCAGAACCGAGCCTGCGCAGGTCCATCGACCCGTGCGTATCGCCCGTGATGAAAATACGATTCGCCACAACATCTCCTTTCCGTCCGACCGAAAGCAAAGGACGCCTAGAAAAACATCGCCTTTAACCCGATAAGTACCAGCACAACGCCGCCCACAATCTGTGCCCTGTCGCCCAAGACGTTGCCGAACCTTTTACCAAGTGCCAAAGCGACAAAACAGCACGCGCACGTAGTCAGGGCGATAATTGCCGCCGATAACGCAATATCCACGTTGACGGCGCGCAAGCTCACACCGACAGCGAACGCATCGATGCTCGTGGCCACAGATTGCATCAAAATGAGCCCGGCCGTAAGCCGCTGCGCCTCAATGGAGCACGATTCCTCTGGATTACGCAGCGCCGACACGCCTTCCTTAATCATGTTGCCGCCGATAATGCCCAGAATAACCAGCGTCACAATGCCTGCGTACGCCTCGATGATATTCCCGATGATTCCCCCGAGAAAAAAGCCCAGCAAAGGCATAAGCCCCTGAAAGACGCCGAAGGCAATCGGCAACACGAACAGACGCGCTCGCGATGCGCCCCGATAGCAAAATGCATTGGAAATTGTGACGGCAAAGGCATCCATCGCCAACGCCACACCCAGCACGATGATTTCGACCATGCTCATACCAAAACCCCCTGTATGTATTGCATGGCGGCGCATACTGCGATGGGCATAAACGCCGCTGGAAGATAATTCGCCACCTTAATATCGGTGAGCTTGAGCATGTTCAGCCCGATAGCCAAAAGGAGCAGGCTGCCGGCGCACACCATTTCGTTAATGGCCGCATCGGTCAAAAGCGGCGCGATTAGACTTGCCCCCAAGCTCAAAGCCGCCTCGTACGCAAACACCGCGATGCCCGAAAACGGCACGCCTACGCCAAGCGTGGTGGCCATAACCATGACGACCACCATGTCAATTACCGCCTTGGCGAACAGCGTGGAATGATCGAGCTGCAAGCCGCTTTGCAACGACCCCAACACCGCCATAGACCCAATGCAGATGAATAATGACGAAGAAACGAAGCCGTCGGAGAAATTGCCCAATGCCGTGGAGCCGCGAAACGCTCGATCTATCTTCACCTGAACCCAATCGCCAAAACGATGAATCCACCCGTCGATATCGATGGCAAAGCCGAGCATTCCGCCGACCACGATCGAAAGCACCGTGACCACCACGTCCCCGCCTTTGACCATGCCCTGCACGGCTACGAGGATGACGCACAGCCCCAGGCCTTTCATAAGGAAATCGCCCAGGTCGTTCGGCATGCGGCGCTTGAACAGCAGACCGAGCACGCCGCCGAACACCGTCGCGATGCCGTTGACCAGCGACCCGAGTATAACCATCGAAGCCCCTTCCTGCCCCATCCTTACCGCCGCCCCGAACTCCGATTCGCAGCAATTCAGCATGAAAGCACGGCCATGAGCATGCGAACAAGACGAAGCGCAAAAAGGCACGGCGTACGCCGTGCCTTTCGCATTTTACTCCTTAGCAGCCGCGTTCGACCCTCCCGAACGTACCTCGACCTTACGTTTGACGACCTTCGCGTCGTCGAACGTGGCGGCCACTTCTTTATCGAGCTTGCGCAGAATAGGTAGCGTGCCTAGCAAGATGCCGCCTATCGACACCACGACGCCCGCGATGACGAACCAGTTGGCAACGCCGGTGAATTCCGCGCAGGTTCCCGCCAGCGCAAGGCCGATCGGTGACGAAAGAGCCGTCACCGTGGTGAAAAGTCCCATGACGCGACCCATTTTCTCAGGCGGCACGCGCTTTTGGAACACCGCCAGCATGGGGCCGTTGAAAAACGCCTCCACCACGCCCGAAATGCCCGTCAGAATGACGAAGAACACGAACATGTCGGGCGTGAGCAAGCCCGTCAGCACCAAAATGACGCCTGCGCCGAAACCAGACAGGGCAACGAGGCGCAGCAGACGGTGCCCGCCGCCCCATACGAACAGAATGCCCATGCCCACAAGCGAGGTCACGCCGTAGGCCGCCTCGACGGTCGAAGCCATATAGCCGTCGCCGTTGAACTGGTCATAGGTCATTAGCGGGAACAGCGAATTGATGCCCGCGTACATGGAGATGACCACCATGACGATTCCCGCCATGACCAAAAGGCCGCGGTCGGCGTTGAGCGTGGCAAAGCCCGCCTTGAGGCTTTTGATCGGATGGCGCGCCTCATCGCTCGTATCGTGGAAATCGGGGATCTTCGCTGTGGCGATGGTAAGCACCGCCGCCGCGCAGCCGAGCGCGTTGAGGAACAGTACCATCTGGAAACCGATGACGGTGTACAGGAAAATGCCGAACACGGGTCCGACGATCAGCGCCAAAGACCACAAGCTCTGATTGAGCGTATTGATGCGCACCAAGTGGCGCTTCGGAACAAGCAAAGGCATAGTGGATTCCATCGCAGGGATATGAAACGCCTGTCCTACGCTGCGCAATGCGCTCATGATGAGTACCAGCTCGACCGACACGTGGCCCATCATGATAATCATGCCCATAATCAGCGCCATGGCCCCGACGAACGCATCGGCCGCCATGAGCACGTATTTCCTGTTGAAGCGGTCGGCTATCACGCCGCCGATCGGAGAAAGCAGACCTTGCGGCAGCATCGAGCACAGCGAGGCCACCGCTAGCATGAACGCCGAATCGGTGGTTTCGGTGACGTACCACACGCCTGCATACATGGACGAATATGCCGTCAGGATGGAAAACGCCTGACCAATCCAAATGGTCACGATGATGCGTTTCCAGTTGTGTGAGAGCTCGGGCGTTTGGGCCTGAGCGGCTATAGCGGGATTCTGTTCCTTCTGCTGCGCAGAGAAGGCCTCTGCCTTTTCGGCATGCTCAAGATATTCGCTCATGCAAACCATCCATCTTCATTTGTTGCGTCTTTGGACGACGATGGTATCAGGGGGCGCGCATTGTAGCCAGAATGGATGCCATGCGCCTAAAACGTTCCAGACATCCTTCATCTTTCAGGCGATCGTAGCGCGCGAACGCCCGATACCGCCCCGAACAACGAATCCCGAATTCCACCTACGCCCTACGGCCGCCACCGTAGGCGCTTTTCCGACCTGCGGCGAAAGCGCTGCCTTTGCGCGCCGTTTTCTTCAAATCGGCCAAAACGTCCTTCTCGGCAGAGCCTTCAAGCTGCGCCTTCAGCTTGACCACCTGATCGCGCAGACGGGCGGCCTCTTCGAAGTCCATGTTCGCGGATGCGCGATCGTTTCGTCTTCCATGCTCGAAATGACGCGCATGACCTCCGAACGCGAAAGTTCCATAAGGTCTTGTTCACGTCTTCGGCACTGCCCACCTCTTCGCCGTCTCCGTCCGACATAAAGCCCATGACATCGTTAATCGCCTTGCGCACGGTCTGAGGCGTAATGCCATGCTCTTCGTTGTATTGCATCTGAATTTCACGACGACGCCGCGTTTCCGAAATGGCCGTTTCCATGGAATCGGTCATTTTATCGGCATACATGATGACCTGGCCCGACGCATTGCGCGCCGCACGGCCTATCGTCTGGATAAGGCTTCTGTGGTTGCGCAAGAACCCTTCTTTGTCCGCATCGAGGATGGCAACGAGGCTTACCTCGGGAAGATCGAGGCCCTCGCGCAGCAGGTTGATGCCCACCAGACATCGAACTCTCCCTTGCGCAGCGCGCTTAGAATCTCGACGCGCTCGAGCGTGGCAATGTCGGAATGCATATACCGCGCACGCACCCTTGATCCGAGCAGGGTGGTCAGTCAAGTCTTCGGCCATCTTCTTCGTCAACGTGGTGATGAGCACGCGCTCGTCGCGCTCGGCACGCTCCTTCGCTTCGTCGATGATGTCGTCAATCTGGCTTGCTATGGGACGCACAATGATTTCCGGGTCAAGCAGGCCCGTGGGACGAATGATCTGCTCCACCTGATTCTGCGTGACCTTTTCTTCATAATCACCCGGCGTAGCGGACACGTAGATGAACTGCGGGATGCGCTCTTCGAATTCGTCGAAACGCAACGGACGATTGTCCAGGCAGCTTGGAAGACGAAAGCCGTGCTCGGCAAGCGTGACTTTGCGGCTGCGGTCGCCCTCATGCATGCCGCGAATCTGCGGCACGGTCACATGGCTCTCGTCGATGATGCAGATGAAGTCATCGGGAAGTAATCGAGCAGCGTATACGCAGGCTCGCCGGTTTCGGCCGTCAAGGTGACGCGAGTAGTTCTCGATTCCGCTGCAGAACCCCATGGTCTCGGAGCATTCGAGGTCGTAGTTCACGCGCATCTCAAGACGCTGCGCCTCGAGCAGCTTGCCTTCTTCTTTGAATTGCGCCAAACGGTCGCGCAACTCTTCTTGAATGCTCTTGATGGCGCGGTCCATCTTGGGGCGAGCGGTCACATAATGCGAAGCAGGCCAGATGGGAAGCGCCTCGTATTCGTTCAAGACCTCGCCCGTCACGTTGTCTATCTCTTGGATGCTCTCGACCTCGTCTCCCCAGAACTCTATGCGCACGGGATTGTCCGCATAAGGAGGAAACACGTCAAGCGCATCACCGCGCACACGGAACGTGCCGCGCTTGAGCTCGTAATCGTTGCGGTCGTACTGGATGTCTATCAGTTCGTGAATGACATCGTCGCGCTCGACCGGCTTTTCCTTATCCACGAACACGGCCATGCCCGCGTAATCCATAGGCGAGCCGATGCCGTAAATGCAGCTCACCGACGCAACCACGATAATATCGCGACGCGAAAGCAGGCTCGACGTTGCCGCATGACGAAGCTTTTCAACCTCTTCATTAATGGAAGCGTCTTTTTCTATGAACGTATCCGTAGAAGGAACGTAGGCTTCGGGCTGGTAATAGTCGTAGTAGCTCACGAAGTAGACCACGGCGTTATGCGGGAAGAACTCCTTGAGCTCGGCGGCAAGTTGCGCAGCAAGCGTTTTATTGGGTGCCATGACCAGCGTTGGCTTCTGAACGGCTTCTATCACCTTGGCCATAGTGAAAGTTTTGCCAGACCCCGTGACGCCGAGAAGATTCTGATAGCGAAGCCCTCGGCGCACGCCATCAGCAAGAGCTTCGATGGCCTGGGGCTGATCACCCGCAGGTTCGTACGGGCTTTCCACCTTGAGCGGCGTAGAAGCAAGACGCACCTCGGGCAGCTTTCCTTCCATGGAAACGCCTTCTATGTTTTGCAGGTGAGAAGACATGAGCCCGCTCCTTCACTCCAAGCATTTCTCAGCGCGCATACGCAATCGCGCGACTTCATGATATGCAACCAGAATATCACATGCCGATATTTATCGAACATATATTCGTAATTCAAGAAACGCCCGTGAATCCACCGGCAGCCGCGGCGCAGGTCCGCAAAAAGGCAACTCCTGAAGCGTGGACAGCAAACCGCGTTTCAGGACGCCTTTTTCAACAAAGCCTCATCGACCCATGTTCAAGACGCGCGCAAGACCCTTTGCCCAATGCCCGTTCAAAACGTCAACCAATCCTTCCACAACGCCGAACGGAATGCCTGCCGACGTAAACGAACGCAGTGGCATATCGGCCGCCATCTCGTCCATCATGGCCTTCATATCGTCGCTCATGTGCTTCGACTGCCCTGCCATCAGGAAATCAACGATACGAAACGCCTGCCGCCCGAGAAACGTCGTGCCAAGATCGCTCACGGGAGAATCGGGCGTAAAAGGCTTCACCGGCCTTCGCGGCGGAAGCGGAGTGCCGTAAAGCGCCGCGAAGGCCGTATCGGAAAACCCTCCCGGCACAACTTCGTAATACGGCGCAAGTGCCTCGCACTTGGGCGCGCAAGAACGCGCAGAATCGATGGGAAACGGACTTTGGCCCTCGCCCGTACCAAGAAAGACATCACACGTCAGGCGCACATCGCGACTGGAGGCGCAGAACAAAACGTCGTAGCACCCTTCGTCGATGCGCCAGCGATGCTCGTATGTATCCCAAAAGCGAAACGCACGCTCGTCGACGCGCATGGAAACACGCACGCTTTCACCGGGTGCAAGCTTCGCCTTCGAGAACGCGACCAACCGACGCCTCTCCCCGAATGTCGTACGCGCGCGAGGCTCCACATACAGCTGCACCGTTTCCGCACCTTCACACGCGCCCGTGTTCGCCACCGTGCACGACGCCTCGATGCCACCCTCGACGAACGACACAGTCGGCTCGCTGTAGGAAAACGATGTGTATGACCTGCCGAAACCAAACGGATACGCAGGTTCGACACCCGCCGCATCAAAATACCGATAGCCCGTATAGATGCTTTCGCGATACAAGACCTCCCTGTCGGTATCGGGAAAACTTCGCCCGAGCGCCGTGTCTTGCAAATGCTCGGGCCAGGTTTCGGCAAGCTTTCCATTCGGATTCACGCGCCCAAACAGAATATCGACCGCCGCATGACCGCCTCGCCACCCTGACAGA
>JBKTHK010000046.1:0-16218 GCA_047240885.1 Slackia sp.
ACCACATCCACGGTATCTCCCGGATTCTTCTCACGCACCTTCATCTGCAAGTCGGACGGAGAAGTGATAGCCGTGCCGTCAAACGACGTGATGATATCTCCCTTTTCTATGCCGCCTTCAGCCGCTGCGCTGTCAGCGTACACGTTTGCCACATACACGCCCGTATCAGTGGACAGGTCGTAATACTGCGCCATCTGGGAGTTGATCTGAGCCATGGACACGCCAAGCTGGGCATGGGTCGGAGTCTTTCCATCAATAATCTGCTGCGCCAGGTCCATGGCATAGTCCACAGGAATGGCGAAGCCGACGCCCGAGCTCGATCCAGAGGACGACTGAATCATGGAGTTGATGCCGATCAGCTTGCCATCCGCATCGACCAACGCGCCGCCCGAGTTGCCGGGATTGATGGTGGCGTCGGTCTGGATCATGTTGGGATAGATTACCGTCTCGCCCGTAGCCTCGTCCTGCATGGTGGTAGAACGCTGCAGGGCACTCACGATGCCTTCGGAGACGGAGTTCTCAAGACCGAAGGGGCTTCCCAAGCTCATGACCCACTCGCCCACCTTCAAATCGGAAGAAGAGCCAATTTCGATAGGCGCCAGGTCGCTCGCCTCAACCTTGATGACGGCAATATCGCTCGATGCGTCGCTGCCCACCAGCGTCGCATCGTATTCCGTCCCGTTGACCGTCGCCTTGATTGCGTCGGCGCCTTCGACCACGTGGTTGTTCGTGATGATGTAGCCGTCCTTGGAAATGACGACCCCCGAACCAAGCGAGGTCTGCGTCAACGTATCGTCCGATCCAGCACCGGGGACCTCGAATCCGAAGGCCGATTGCGTGGAGCCGGAAGCCTTCTGGTAGATATCGATGTCATGATGGAAGGAAGCGCCTTGTTCGCAACCGCTTCGGCAAGCGTCTCATCGGTGTTTGACGCCGATGTTCGTGCTGGCCGATGAACCCAGCTCGCGCCGGAACCCTGAGGCCGTCCGTGACAGCCTGATATCCGAAGTAGCCCAGACCGAGCACAACGGCAAGCGCCGCTCCCGAAAAGCTCACGCCGAACGTCTTGCCGAGGCTCTTCTTCGACGAAGCGCCCGTTTTCACATGCTGCGGAGCGGACTGGGCGGCGTAAGCCTGGTAAACTCGCTCCTGATACGCCTGAGCCTGCTGCTGGCTGTACGCATTCGTCGCCTGAGCAGGCATCTGAGGCTGCTGCTGGGTATAGCCGGCGCTTGTCTGAGGCGCAGAGGCGAACTGCTGCGTATGACCGGCGGCCTGCTGGGATTCTGCCTGCGGCTGCCCGAAGGAGACGGTCTCTTGATGCATGCCGGCCTGCTGCTCCCTGCCCAGAATTCTGATTTGCGCCGTATGCGTTCTTGTTCTCTTCAGTCATGGTGATCACTCGCTTTCTCTTGCGAATCTCGCTCTTTTCACGCTGCACTCTATCACCCAAGCGCTTTGAAATCCCATTATCGAACGCTTCGTGATCGCCACGTTGCCGTAGATACGTCAAGCAGCGTATAAGCATCACGATCCACACACAAAACTGAACGATTCTTTCAGGTTCGTAAACATAACGCCTGCTCAACAAAGGCCGCCTTGCACAATACCCGCATCGCACGCATGCTAGCATGAAGGAGAGAGAAAGAGGACATCATGAAATTGCCAGGACTTGTCACCGTATCCCCTTCCGATTCCGCGCTGATCGAACACGCCGCAGCCCTTCTCGGAGACGGCTTCATCGAAGAGCAGTGGTTTGCCACGTGGCTTTCCGCCCTCGATGCCCTCGGGGCAGACGACGAACGTAAGAAAACCCTGCTTCGAGCCATCTTCCTTGACGACATAGACGCGTTCGCTCCATACGAAGGCATTCATCTTCTCGAAGACGGCACGGCCGCCGTGGGAGGGTATCTTTTCAGCGAGCTGAGAGGCGAAACCCTCACCTCCATCGAGGAGGGGCAAGGCGGCAAGCACTTCCTTCAGACCGCAACCCCCGAAGAGATGTGCGCCCTCGAAAAGCGCGAACAAGAGATGGAGGGCATATCTTCTTTTGACTGGGCTCGCGCATACGACGGCGGAGACCATATTAATTTCTTCGCATGGGCGGTCGACCCCGCAGCACGCGGCAAAGGGTCGCTCAAGCGAGCGCTTGCGCCGTTTTTCTCCTATGCCGACGAACGCGGCCTGAACTGCTACCTCGAATGCTACTCCGACAGGCTTCAGGGCATGTACGAGCACCTTGGTTTCGAACTCGTGGACGAACTGCATGCCGAAGGGATAGAAGCATACGAACGTCGCATGGTTCGTCGACCGCGCTAAAAGCCGTCGCCTTCGTGTAAAAGACGATGCGGATGAACTTCATGCCTCTCTTGCATTAAAATAGCTTCATCATTCTGCAACCCGACGCTCGACGCAATGTCAAGCGAAACATGACGAAAGGAACGGCATGGCCACCATCGATACCATCAAGGCGATCCTCCAAGACAAACTCGACATCGACCCTTCGAAGGTCGACGGCAACTCCACCTTCGAATCCCTCAACGTCGACTCCCTTGACATGGTTGAACTCATTTGCGAACTCGAAGACCAGCTCAACATCGACTTCGGAGAGCCCGAAGGCTTGAACACCATCGACGAGCTTGTCGCCTATATCGACAGCCTCTAAGAGCCCGGTGACCGAAAACGCCCGCCATGAGCGGGCGTTTCGCATGAAACGGGCACGCACACATCAAACCATAAGGACAAGCATGGACACAAAACACGTTGCACTCAAAGCGCATGAAGACTGGCACGGCAAAATAGAAGTCATCAGCCGCGCCGCCATCAATACCCCCGAAGAACTCGCTGTAGCCTACACCCCCGGCGTTGCCGAACCCTGCCTGAAAATCGCCGAAGACGCAGACCTCTCCGATACCTACACGCGTCGCGGCAACCTTGTCGCCGTCGTTACCGACGGCAGCGCGGTTCTCGGCCTGGGCAATATCGGCCCTGAAGCGGGCATGCCCGTCATGGAGGGCAAGTGCGCGCTGTTCAAAGAATTCGCCGGCGTCGACGCCTTCCCCCTTTGCCTGCGCACGCAGGATGTGGACGAAATAGTCCGCACTGTTTCGCTTCTGGCCGGCAGCTTCGGCGGCATCAACCTTGAAGACATCGCCGCCCCGCGTTGTTTCGAAATCGAAGCGAAGCTCAAAGAGTGCTGCGATATCCCCGTATTCCACGACGATCAGCACGGAACGGCCGTGGTCACCTGCGCCGCCCTCATGAACGCCTGCAAGCTCACCGGACGCTCCTTCGCCGAAACCCGCGTGGTGTTTTCCGGCGCCGGAGCTGCGGGAACATCCATCGCCAAGCTGCTCCTTCGCCTGGGCGTGAAAGACATCGTAATGTGCGACATCAACGGTATTCTCTGCGAGGGCGATTCGTCTTTGAGCGCCGCTCATGCCGAAATCGCATCGATGACCAACCCGCGCCGCCTCACAGGCACGCTGGCTGACGCCTTGAAGGACGCCGACGCCTTCATCGGCGTGTCCGCCCCGCGCGTCATGACGAAGGACATGGTGCACTCCATGGCAGACGATCCGATCGTTTTCGCCATGGCGAACCCCGTGCCGGAAATCATGCCCGACGAAGCCATCGCCGCAGGCGCGGCCGTGGCCGCCACGGGACGGTCGGATTTCCCCAACCAGATCAACAACGTGCTCGCTTTCCCTGGCATCTTCCGCGGCGCGCTTGACGTGCGCGCACGAGACATCAACGACGACATGATGGTTGCCGCCACCAAGGCCATTGCAAGCCTGGTCGATGACAACTCGCGCAGCGCCGAATACATCATCCCCGGCGCTTTCGACGAACGCGTCGCCCCCGCCGTTGCCGCCGCCGTCGCGCAGGCCGCTCGCGAAAGCGGCGTCGCTCGCGTGTAGCAGCAACCCTCGCGCGTGCGCCCGCACAGCAAAACGGGGGCGAAAGATCCTCTATCTTTCGCCCCGTTGGATGACGGCGCTTCAATGCCGATTACCCGCATCGAGACCTTAATGCGCCTAGCTCGCGGGCACATCACTCCTGCTTCTGCGCAGCTTCCTGCGATGGCAAGCAGGTCGCGAATCTCACGCAGCTAATCCTCCGCGGTAAGAGCGGGCTCTTGGTCCCCAGCCTCTACAGACTCTTTATTCAGCGCAGCAGCGGCCATCTGCTCTGCCCGAGCACGAGCTCCATTGGCCGCCTTCACGATCAAGAACAATACGAAGCCCGTGATGAGAAAGGTAATGATAGCGCTAACCACAGCGCCGAATTGAAAAGTCGATCCGGCAATGCTCACATCAAGAACCGAAAGCGCACCATCGAGGTTGCCACCGCCCGTAAGCAGCCCGACCACCATTCCGATGAACGGCGTAATCAATCCATCGACCACGCCGGTAACGATAGCGGTAAATGCACTGCCTACGACAACACCGACAGCAAGGTCGAGCACGTTGCCGCGCATGATGAATTCTTTGAATTCCTTAATCATCTACTTCTCCTAACGACGTCTTTTTCGCAAAAGACGGAAAAGACGCTTGTTGCATCCGATTGAAACTCGCAAAAGCAGTTTATCATCGGCCAAACCCGCCTTAGCAAGGGCCGCCGAAAACCTCGATGCCAACCTCAGGCAGAATCGGTATGAAAGCTATCTGACCGACTTCGCGATAAGGGCAAACGTCAGCGCGGCGAAAATGGCCGATACGGCAAACGCCGCATGAAATGCCATGGCGCCAGCAAACAAAGAACCTTCTACGCAAAGCACCATCAGAGCAGTGCCAACCGAAGCACACGTCTGACGGACTGCTATGCCAAAAGCGCTGCCGTCTCCAACGTTCTTTCCCTTGAGCTCAGAAAGGCTCCACGACGTAAGGGGTCCAATAAGCCCCGATACGCCCACGCTGCGCACGCCCTGCATGACGCAGATGACCCATAGAGGCGTTGCCAGGTCGCAAAAAACCATGCTCACCGCGCCGACGGCAAGAAAGCACCCGAAGGTCAATCCGACCGGACGTGCGCCGACCTTGTCGGTCAGATACCCCGCCAGCGGATTGACGATCAATGCAGCAACGGTCCCCGGCAAAAGAACCATTCCTGCCTCAAGAGGAGTGCCGCCCCTCAAGCCCTCGATATAGAGAGGGACAAGCAGCGTAATGCCCATGAACGACGCGCAAAGCAATCCTTGAGCGATGAAACCAGCCGTGTATGTCTTCGACTTGAAAATACCCATATCGATCAGCGGCTGCTCCAGGGCACGCTGGCGCTTTGCGAACCAAGCAAGCGCTGCAGCTCCCACGAGAACAGGACCCCAGACGAGAGGACTCGTCAGCGGGAAAGACGAAGCTTCAGAGCATCCGACCAAAATGCCACCGAACCCAACGGTGGAAAGCACGAACGAGAAGAAATCCAACCCTGACGGGTACGAAGCATCGTCGTGACGTTTGATGAAAAAGAGGCAGAACACGAAAATGACAAGAGAAAGCGCCGCAAGAAGCACGAAAAAGCTGCGCCATCCCAGCGTGTCGACCATCGCCCCACCTATCGTGGGCCCGATATTGGGGGCAAAGCCCATCGCCACGCCCGAGATTCCCATGGCGGTCGCCTTGCGCCCATCGGGAAAACGCGTCATGGCAATAGTTTGCAGCAGAGGCAAAAGCATGCCTGCCGCAATGGCCTGCACGATACGGCCGGCAAGCAGCACGATAAATCCCTGAGCACATGCGGCCATAAATGCGCCAATGATAAAAATGCCTATGGAGGCAAGCGTCAAATCCTTCAGCCTGAAACGGCCCATCAGATACGAAGAGAGCGGAACCACCGCGCCGAGCACAAACATATACACCGTGGTGAGCCACTGCCCGACACCCGTCGAAATGCCGAATTCTTCGCACACGGTGACCAGCATGGCGTTAAGGCCCGTTTGAGAAAGATTGCCCAACGCCGATGAAAGCACAACAACGGCGAAAATCGCGTATACCCAGCCCTTGCCCTCTCGAATAATCATGCTACCTCCGAAATGCTTCCTCTTTAATCCCGATCAATAATAACGCCGAAACAGGGAGAGTGCGCCTGTTCGACAAGGCAAATGCCACGATAACTCGCATCTGGGCAAAGACAGCACTGCGCCCGATAGGCAGCGCACGGCATGGTCGGTCGTAATGCCGACACGCCCGAAAGCAACCAATCGCAAGAATCCGCCCTTCAAACGAAGAGGCCGACATATAGTCGGCCTCTTCGCTGCCTTGGACGCAAAACGCGCTCCGGCTTGTTGCGGAGCGCGTTCCGTTAAGCGAGCGTTTACTCATGCGGAAGCAAAACGCTAGAATTCAATGTTTTCGGCATCCCTGTTGCCTTGAGCCTTCTTTGCCGTCCTCAACAGGAATTCCTGGTTGTTGTCGGTCTGCTTCAAAGATTTGATAAGCATGTCCATGGCGCGCTCGGTGCTGTTCATGTTCGACAGAATGCGACGAACGGCCCAGATGAGCGGCGCTTCTTGAGGATTGAGCAGCAAGTCCTCGCGACGCGTACCCGAAGCAACCGGGTCGATAGCCGGGAACACGCGACGATCGGCGAGCGAGCGGTCGAGCTTGAGCTCCATGTTGCCCGTGCCCTTGAACTCCTCGAAAATGACCTCGTCCATCTTCGAGCCGGTCTCGATAAGCGCGGAAGCAAGAATGGTCAAGCTGCCGCCGCCCTCGATATTGCGCGCTGCGCCGAGGAAACGCTTCGGCGGATACAACGCGGTGGAATCCACACCGCCGGAGAGAATGCGACCGCTGGCAGGCTGCGCCAGGTTGTATGCGCGGGCAAGACGAGTCAGGCTGTCAAGCAGCACGACAACATCTTCGCCGCGTTCCACCAGGCGTTTCGCGCGCTCGATGACCAGCTCGGAAACAGCGATGTGATTCTCGGTAGGCATATCGAACGTCGAGGCAATGACTTCGCCCTTAATAGAGCGCTGCATGTCGGTAACCTCTTCGGGACGCTCGTCAACCAGTAGGCACATGAGATGCACCTCGGGGTTGTTCGCCGTGATGGCGGCCGCTATGTCTTTCAGAACCGTGGTCTTGCCCGCCTTCGGAGGGGAAACGATCAAGCCGCGCTGACCTTTGCCGATAGGCGACACCAGGTCGATTACGCGCGCCGTAATGGTGCTCTTTCCGTGCTCCATGATGAGGCACTCGTCGGGAAACACCGGGGTCAAATCGCCGAAGCGAACGCGTTCACCCTGCTCATCGACGGGTATTCCATTAACGGCCAGCACCTGCTGAAGAGCTGCATACTTCTCGTTTTCGCGGGCAGGACGCGTCTGTCCTTTGACGAGGTCGCCCTTGCGAAGGCCGTTGCGACGAATGGTCGCAAGACCGACGTAGACGTCGTTCTCGCTCGGGAGATACCCTTTCGTACGCAGGAATCCATAGCCGTCCTGCAGCACATCCAGAATGCCCTCGACCTCAATGAAGCCTTCGGCGCGAACGGCTGCTTCGTAGACCTTCTCTACCAGTTCCGCTTTTTTCAAGCCCGTAGCATCGAGCCCGAGCTCAGCCGCCTTTTCGCGAAGTTCGGCAACCTTGAGCTTCGCGAGCTCTTCCATATTAGTTTTAGGAGCTATAGGCTCACGGTTTTGGGAGTGGGTGCGACGCTGGCGACGATGCTGCTCGTTTCCGCGGTCGCGGTCGCGACGGTCGTTGCCACGATCGCGATTCTGCTGGCCGTCCTGCTTGCCGTTCTGCTTGTTCTGGCGACGCTCGCGTTGATTCTGGCGCTGCTGGTTGCGCTGAGAGCGGTAATCGCGCTCGCGGCGATCCTGCTTTTCGTGATTCTTGGCATCCTCGGAAAGTTCGGCGCCACTTTTCTCGACATCGCCGCGGTGCTCGGAGCTGTCATCTTTCTGACGCTCTTCGACCGAACCGGCATCGTCACGCGAAGCGGACTCTTCGGCATCTTGTTCGTGCTGCTCAGGAGCGGTTTTCGCCTTCCGAGCACGAGTTGAACGACGACAGGCCGGCTTTTCCTCATCCAAAGATTCCTGGAGGGCATCTGCGTCCTCGGACACTTTGCCAGCCTTTTCATCTGCAGATTCCGCAGCTTCGATAGCCATGCGAAGCTTCGTGGAGCGACCGGGGCGCTTGCGCGTCGCCGGCTTGGGGGAAGCTTCCTGGCTGGACGCAGCGGCGGCCTCCGCAGAGGAAGAATCGTCGTCGGATTTCGCCGACGGAACGCCAGAATCGAACTGAATCATCTCCTGACGAGGCTTTTCTGACGCACGATCAGACGAAGAAACCTCAGCAGAATCCCCTGCTGCACGGCGCGTGCGCTTGCGCGGAGCGGCATCTCCAGCCTTTTCGTCAGAAGCCGCTTTTTTACGCGTCGTACGCGTTGCACGCTTCGGAGCAGCGGATTCATCCGCGGAGCCAGACATCTCCCCCATCGGGGCGGTTGCTTCTTTCGCGGAAACACGGGAGGAAGCGGAAGCCCTTCTCGAAGATGCGGGCGCCTCCTTCTGTCCCTCTTCGGAAGCCGGTTTTTCATCTGCTTCGGTTTTTTTACGCGGGCGGCCGACTCGTTTCTTCGGCGCCTCAATCTGCTGCGCCTCGGCAGCCTTCCCGCATCGGCGGGTGCAATCGAAGCGGAAGCGGGCGCGGCCGCTTCCGCCTTCGTCATTTCGTCAGAGATGTGCGTTAGCAACCTTTTCCCAGTCCTTGAGGAACGACTCAAGACCACGGTCGGTAAGCGGATGCTGAACCATTTTCTTCAGCACGCCGAACGGAACCGTTGCGATATCGGCGCCCATCAAGGCAGACTGCGTAACGTGGTTCGCGCTGCGGATGGAGGCAGCGATGATCTCAACCTGCTCTCCATTGACGGTGTTTGCGGAGTAGTCATAGTTGTTGATAGCGGTGACTACGTCGCCAAGCTGAGAAAGACCGTCTTCGGAGATATCGTCAAAACGGCCGACGAACGGAGAGATGTAACGAGCGCCGGCGCGAGCGGCAAGAATTGCCTGGGGCACCGTGAAGCACAAGGTCATGTTGACGCGAATGCCCTCGTCGGAAAGGGCGCGGCATGCTGCCAGGCCTTCCACCATCGTCGGGATCTTCACGACGACATTAGGAGCGATTTTCGCCAGCTCACGGCCATCGCGGATGATCTCGTCGCGCGTCATGGCAACGCTCTCGGCGCTTACCGGGCCGTCGACGATTTCGCAGATGCGAGCAATATGGTCGTGAAAACCATCGAGTTTGCCGCCGATGCGGGAATAGAGCGTGGGATTGGTGGTCACGCCCGCCAGAGCGCCCCAGCTTGCCGCTTCCTTGATTTCTTCCAAATCAGCGGTGTCCAGAAAGAACTTCACGTTTCCTCCTTAGATATGGAAATGCCTTCGCCAAGCGACGAAAACCTATGACACACATGGAAATGCGATGCTGCGATCGCGAGAAAAAGCTAGGAATGTGAAATGGGATTCGATCAAACGAACGGGCTGATAATACCACGAAGCGCAGCATTGCGCACGTGCCGCGCAAAAAAACTCGCGCCAGCGCCTTCGCGCCCGAAAAAGGAGCGGCCGCCGCTTCGCCATACTATTTCGTGCGTTTTTGACACGGCAAACGCACGATACGACAAGATAGCATGCCTCACGAAAGCGGACGACAAGACACTCACGGAAGGCAAGCTTCTGAGCTGGTATTTTGCATTCCTTCAATTCGCACTGAAGACAAAAAGGCTCACCATCCATACTATCTCGGCGAAAGTGCCATTTTCCTGGCACAAACGTCCGAAATAGCATGGATTCCAACAAACCATGGAAAACGGAAGCGGCATTTCACCCGCCATGTATCGTGCGGTAGATGCGAGCACCGGCTAACTCGCAGAAAACGGCGGCGAAAAGAGCCACAACGACGACAACAATAATAAGAATTGCAGCGAAAATGGTGTTCCGCTTTTTAGGAAGACGTCCCAGCACCCCAGGGCTTCTTAGAGGTGATTCCTGAGCCCCTTCGAGGTTTTACCCTTCCGATGCTGCACCCCGAACACTTTCATCGATACCCATACAGCATGAAGCCACAGCTCGCATAGGGTTATTTCATTTTTATCGAAATCGCCGACCACCTTATATCCGTAAGTCCCCCGAAAGCCTGAGCATCGCAAAAAGCCGCCTCGTGGGCGGCTTTTCGCATGAAGTATAACGTTGGAAACTCGCGATCGTAGAGACGAGCCCAATGAGAAACGCAATCGTTCGACGCTTTGCGCTAGTCGGCAATCTCCACCAGCTCGATTTCGAACGTGAGATCTTTGCCTGCAAGCTCGTGATTCATGTCGAACACGGCCTTCTCCTCATCGACCGACACAACCTTGGCCGGGAACGGGCCAGCAGGACCCTGGAAATACACGGTCTCTCCCACGGGAAGCTGTGCGGCATTGGGAATCTGGGAAACCGGAACAGACTGGACAGCCTGCGGGTTGTATTCGCCGTATGCCTCGGCGGCAGGAATGGTGACGGTCTTTTTCTCACCAAGAACCATATCCTTCACGGCGGCATCGAAACCAGGGATCATCATGCCTGCGCAGCAGGTGAACTCCAGCGGCTCACCGCGATCGTAGCTGCTATCGAACTGGGTGCCGTCGGCCAGCGTGCCGCGATAGTGCGTCTTGACCTTTTTGCCTTCGTTGCTCATTGAGCACGTCCTTTCAGGTTGAAAACAATTCCCACCATAATACCCGAGAGCACCTGCTCCCAAAAGCGCAGACCCTGGTTCTCGACAGAGCGAACACTCCTTTGCAACACGCCCGCCCACCGAACAGACGCCTCTCATCCTCCGCACGACGCCTTCTCCGCTCCTCCCCTTCCCTGGATGATAGAATGCAGCCAATCGCGGGAAAGGCCCGCGCCACAAGGAGGGAAGCCATGAAAAAGACCAGGTTTTTTGCGGCATTGTGCCTTGCCGCCGCACTCGCATGCGGCATGATGCTCGCCGCGTGCTCTTCCGGCCCCAGCCCGGAAGAAGTCATCTCGCAAGACATCGCCACTCAGTTCGACCCGATTAAAAACCTCGACCAGGCCGCCGTAGACGAACTCGCCCAGGACGCCGCATCCGGAGCCGACCTTTCGGATTTCGGCATTGACGGGGCAGAGTACATCAAAGCCATGCTTGGTGGATTTGATTACTCCATCGTGTCTGTCAATGTTGCCGAGGACGGCCAGAGCGCCACAGCCGTTGTCGATGTGACCTGCAAATCCTTCAACGCGGCAAACGACCGCGCAAACGAGATTTCCGAAGAATTCGCCGCAAGCGATGAAATCACCGACATGAGCATGGATGACCTGAACAAGAAAATCGGGGAAATTCTGATGCAGGCCATGAACGAAACCGAACCGTCCACCGTGGAATGCGAGTTCCAGTACAACCTTGTTGACGGCACATGGACAATGTCGGATTCGGCCGAGAGCGAAATCTACAACGCGTTCTTCTCGTAAGCCGGCCTTGAATGGGCGAATGCCTTTTCTAGCGCAAGTCCGACGAGGCAGCATGCCTGCACACCAAAAGAGGTCGCCGTCTGGCGACCTCTTTTTCGTCCCCTAAGCCCCTTTTCTAAACCCTTTTTCCGTCTGCAAGCCCCCGTTTGCTCTTCGACCCCTTTCCCTCGAAACCACGCCGCGTTCGCGAGTGCATTCGCCCACAGCCAGCATTCGCGCCATTCAGAACACGAACGGCTGGGCAATCGCGACATACGCAACAAAGCTGATCAGCATGTATATCGCGACCCATTTCCCCAACCTGGGAAATGAAGGCCACACCACGCGTGGAAACCGCGCTTTCATCTTTCGTTTATCGATCAAAAGGACCGCCAAGGCTATGAAATTAGTAGCGCAGTAGCCCAGGTATTGAAACGCCAGAAACCCGAACGGATAGTTCGCATCGTGCCCGTTTGGATGAAACGTAGCCTGGGAGCACCCCACCAACAGCAGAAAAAGGGCCGCTAAGACAACCACGTTCCAAACCGTGCCGAGCCACAAAGGAGTCTTTTGCAAGGCGAAGCCAACGTTCAAAGCAGCAGAACGAAACGCCGACTTGACAGCAACCTCCATCTGCTGCAGCTTTCCCGAATGAGGCATAGAATCACGCGTGAAAGAGGAAGCGGACACGCATCCGCTCAAATCAGCGGGCGGAACGTCCTCGCGCTCGAGCGGAGCCGAAAGGGGCCCCGCAAACCCGCAAGCACGCACCGCTGAGCAAAACGCCCGCTTAAGTTCGCGAACGTTCTTGTAGCGAAGAGCAGGGTCGAATTCCGTCGCGCGTAAAAGCACCACGTCGTACGGGATCAGGAATGCGGGGATCGAAGAACCCCCGTTCTCGCACGACAGCATCGGGCGTCTGCTCCACAAGGCAGAAATACAAAATCATTCCCAGCGCGTAAACGTCGCTTCGCACCGTTGTCTGTCCAAACCCGAACTGTTCGGGCGGCGCGTAGGCACGGGTACCGAAATGATGCGTATCGGTTGCTGCGTCGCCTTTATACTCGCGAGCAATACCCAGGTCTATAAGCGAAAGACCGCCACATGAAACCATGATGTTAGACGGCTTCAAATCCCTATGGATAAGAGGAGCTCCAAATCCTTCGTGCAGTTCAAGAACGGCATCGCACAAACGCGGAAAAATATCCACAGCAAGCTGCATGGAGGGGTCGCATCGATATACGACGTCTTGAAGGGTTTCGCCCTGCACATACTCCATGATTACCACGAGGTCTTCCCCAAGCGTGTAGCAATCGGCTACGCGAGGAATATAGAGGAAACGACGGCCCTGACGCTGCGCTTCGAACACGCGCTCGTACGCCGAGCCCAACCCCGAATCGCGGGCAATGTATTTCCTAATGAACGGGCCTTGCTCGGCCCCATTCGCTCCGACGAACATGACGCGTTGCGTGGTTTCGAACTCGGATTCCTTCAATACCGACTCAACGCGATAGCATTCCTCGCGCTGAAGGGAGTTCAAATGTTCGGTCAATTCGTCAGTCTGCATAAATTCATGGTACCAGATGGCCGACGAAAACGGCGCGCCCCTCGACCAGAAAGGAGGGGCACCTAGCAGATAGTTTCTTCGTCGAAGCGATACAGCTCTTCGTTCGTTTTCTGCAACCGATATCCCTTGTCCAGGCAGAAGATGATGATTGCATCGCGGCGGTTTTTGCAGTGCAAATCGCTTGCGCCCGCCGCCCGAAGTATGCGGTTGGTTTCGCGCAGGTTCAAATGCATGGCGAAGGCGATTTGCAAAACCTTGTTACGCGAAGGATTACGCTGCCCCATGAAAATCTGGTATCCGAACGTTTCGTTCAAAGTAGCCGCGCGAATGACATCCGCTCTTGCCAGCCCTTTTTCCTCAAGAAGTGCATTGAGGAGCTCCGAGAGGGTTTGGTTGGCAAGATGATACTTCTTGACGAACTTCGTCGGACTTGGACTTGCAAGCAGCTCCTCGAGCAATTCTTCTGTCAACGGCTCTTTCACGCGACGCTTTCTTCTCCTTCGGGCAGAATAATTCTTCATTGTAGCCACCACAGTTTACCGAGAAATAGGCTCGTATTCAGCAAATCGCCGAGCAATCGCGCAATGCGCACTTCGCACGCGCGATAGCTCCGCGAGCCATTGTCAAGTTGGGCGCAAAAGTCAAAACAACGGTCCTGCGCCTGTCATCCAAAAACGGACTGCCCCAAAATCAAGGGAGCATGCACGGTCCGCTCGGCAATCAACTAAAAGCCCGTAACGTCTGCGAGCTTGTAATCGGCAACGTTTTCCTCCAGCCCGATAGCCTCAAACTTCCAGACGCCGCCTGCGTCAAGGTTGTTCGTGTTTGCGAAGGCGGTACCGACCTGGGCGCCATCTGCATCGTAAAGCGTATAGCTAAGCTGAATGTAGCCAACCTCTTTATCGGTAGTATTCGTAAGCGTTCCCGAGATAGTTGTCGAGAATTCATCCGTAGTCATCTCAACGCCCTCAATTACATATTTCTCCTCATCGGAAGCACCTTCTACCGACCCCGTCTCCGTGGAAGCGGCAGGAGCCTCCACGGCAACTTCGTCGGAAGAAACCATGGCTTCATCAATCGCTGCGCCATACATGCTCTGCGTCGCAAGCACGATTACCAGCGCAAGTGCGTTAAGAACCACCGAGACGACGGCCATGCCCTTACCGCGTTTTTTCCCACGTACGGTGGCCACTGTGCCAACAATCGCAAGAACAAGGCCCACCAAAGCGAGAATAAACGATAGGTTGTTCACGATGGGAAGAAACGATGTTGCCAAAGCAATAATGCCGAGCACAAGGCGGCAACAGCCATACCGGAACGAGCCAATGGTTCCTGATATGACGGATAGGGCTGATTTTGCTGAAAGTCGGTGCTTTCCCATTGCGGGTGAGCCGGGATATTCTGTGCCATTCGTGTTCCTTTCGTGCATATGAGATACGCAATCGTTCTGCGTCCATGCAAATGCTAAAGAAATACGAAGACGAAAACATTAGCTGGCAGCTAAAAACGAACCAGGAGTCCTGAGGACCAACGCCGTTCGCTTCGACGACGGCACAGGAGCGCGAGTGATTCTGTCATCAAATGGCACGACACGGTCACCGTCGCAGGATGCCTGCTTTACCGGGATGTACGGGGAGAAATGGCGCAGCGCCAAGGTGACTGCATGCAAATACTGGATTATCTACAGCGCTGACAAAGAAGCAGATTACGCCATCGCGAAACGAATAATGCGCCAACAACGCAATCTTGCGCCGCAGGTGTACTACGAAATCGACTTTTCCGAATGGGGCAATAAAGCCAACTCGCACATCAAAAAAGAGCTGCGAAACGAATTCGCAGCTCTTTTCTCAGTCGGACCGTATTCCGCCGTCCTATACGGACAAGCGACCAACAACGAATGCCCTACCCCAGTTTCTTCGCAAGAATCTGGTTGATAATCTTCGGGTTGCCCTGGCCGCGCATCTCTTTCATGCACTGGCCCACGAAAAATCCGATGAGCTTGGTATTGCCTTCTTTGTAGCGGGCGACCTCATCGGGATTCGCAGCAATAACGCCGTCGACAACCGCCTCGATAGCACCGGTGTCGCTGACCTGCTTCATGCCGCGCTCTTCAACGATAGCCGCAGGATCTTTGTCCTCGTCGATAACGGCGGCAAACACCTCTTTACCCTGCTTGGAGGAAATGGCATCTTCCGCCGTCATTTTCACAAGCTCAACCGCACGAGCGGGCGTGAGAGGCGAAGCCTCCAAATCGAACGATTCGTCTGCGTTCATACGCGCCGTAATGTCGTTGATAACCAAGTTGGCAAGCGGTTTCTCAAGCTTCACATCCGCGGCGGCCTTCATGCCTTCTTCGAAAAACGTCGACGTCACGCGATGTTCCACCAGATGACGCGCATCATAGGCAGAAAGACCGAAGTCTGCCTCGAAACGCTTGGCCTTCTGATCGGGAAGCTCGGGAAGCTTGGCACGAACGCCTTCGATAAAATCGTCGGAAAGATCGTACGGCGCCAAGTCGGGCTCGGGGAACAAGCGATAGTCATCCGCGGTTTCCTTCACGCGCATCACGATAGTGCGCTTCGCGGAAGGATCCCAGTGGCGGGTTTCCTGATAGATGATGCCGCCCTCTTCAAGGACCTCGGCCTGACGGCAGATTTCGTATGCCAGGCCGTCATGCAGGTTCTTGAAGCTGTTCATGTTCTTCAGCTCGGTCTTGGTACCGAACTTCGTCTCTCCGCGACGGCGCAAGCTCACGTTGCCGTCGCAGCGCAGCGAACCCTCTTCCATGGAGCAGTCGGAAATGCCGATTGCCAAATAGACTTGACGAAGCTTCTGCATGAACAGACGCGCCTCTTCGGGCGTGCGCAGCTCGGGCTCGGTCACAAGCTCGATCAGCGGCGTGCCTGCACGGTTGTAATCCACCAGCGAATGGGTTGCACCGGCGATGCGGCCTTCGCCGCCGCCGATGTGCACCATCTTGCCCGCGTCCTCCTCCATATGTATGCGCGTGATGCCCACGTGCGCGGTGTAGCCGGTCTCGGTGCGCGTCACGTTGCCGCGGCTCTCGCCCACGTTGAGGCCGTCCAGGTCGATGCGCTCCTTGGCGGCGGCGCCGTCTACGTCGAGGTCGAGGTGGCCGCGCATGCAGAACGCCACCGGACCCTGCGTGGTCTGGAAGTTC
>JBKTHK010000047.1:0-16014 GCA_047240885.1 Slackia sp.
GACTACGAGTCCGATGATGTTGACTAGGCCGGCAACGAGCGAGACGATCCAAGCCCACTTCAGGCACGACTGCCACTTGACGCGGGCGAAGTTGTTGTCAATCCAGATTTCGAAGAAATAGATCGCCAACGCCACGACCACGGCCAGCAGGATCGAAACGGGATTGTTCCAGACGAAGAAGAGCGCAACCCAGCCGAGGAAGAGGACGTTTTCGCACCAATGCATGACTTCGACCTTCGCAAGCGTGCGGCCGCTCATTTCGGTGGTCACGCCCTTGACGAGCTCCTGGTGCGCATGGTGCGAATAGGAAAGGTCGAACGGGGACTTCCTCAGCTTGATGGTAAGGACGAAAAGCAGACCGAGGAAGATCGGCCACGTTGCCACGATGATCGGGACGGGCGAAGCCATCAGTCCTGCGACGTCAAACGTGCCGATGCTAAGAACCATGCCGATAGCAACAAAGAGAATCATCGGCTCATAGGCCATGACCTGAAGCGTCTCACGATCAGCGCCGATTTCGGCATAGGGAGAACGGGAAGAGTACGCGGCGAGAATGAAGAACAGCGCGGAAAGCGTCACGAGGAACACGCACATCAGGAAGTTTCCGCCGCCAAAGAACACGCCTCCTGCGATAAGAGTGAAAATCAGAGCGCAGGTGATGTAGGTGCCCTCGACGCTGTTGACGCTCACGTTGTCTTTCGCGATGAGCTTGCGAACGTCGTAATATGGCTGCAGAAGCGGAGGACCGACGCGGCCCTGCATGCGAGCGCTGATCTTACGGTCGATGCCAGCGAGCAGGCAGCCGACAACCGGGCCGAGCACCACGAAGACGACCATGCCGATGAGGGTGGAGAAGATGCCCTCGTTGAAAGACATCGTCTGGAAGTACATAGGCAAGGAGAAGGAGTTGACGAAATAGCTGCCTGCGAAAAGCGTAGCAGCAATGCATACGACGATGATGGCCGCGGTCAGCACGGTCGCGGGCTTATCGAGGCGTGCTTCTCCGAAAATGCCCTCGAGATACCAATTGCGAGACGTCGCCTCGCGGCTGTCTCCGAGAGACCCGCGGAAAACGCGCTTGGCGGAATCAACCGTGATGCCTGCCATATATACCGGAACGGTGCGCGCCTTGGAATTGCCCAGAGTTCCGAACAAAACGACAGCGATGAAGGCGACGATGACAGCCATGATGACCATGTTGTCAAGACCGATCGAGGCACCATACGCTCCGTAGGTGCTCAGCAGATACGGCTCCACAAAATACGCCGAAAGGACGGGCATGTTGATGCAGGCGGCGACGACCAGGATGGCCATCAGCACGATTGCCGACCATTCGCTCTTATATATGGTAGTCTCCACGTTTTCGCGGTGGGCAGCGATACCGGCGAGCTTTCCGAGCCATTTCGCCCAGAACATGAACGTTGCGGCGCTGCCGAAAGCAAGCAGGACGAGAAGAACAACCTGGCCCGTGGTCGCAAAGGAGACGAGCGTCGCCCATTTGGATACCAACATACCGAACGGAGCGATGAACATGCACATGATGCCGAGCATCATGAAGCGGGCAAGACGCGGCATGCGCTCGAAGAGCTCGTCCATGTCTTCGATGTTGCGGCTGCCGATATGATGCTCGGCCGTGCCGACGCAGAGGAACAGGAGGCTTTTTGCAACGGCGTGGAAGATGACCAGGAAGATTGCAGCCCATACCGCTTCGGGGGTGCCGACGCCGGCGCAGGCGGTGATCAAGCCGAGATTAGCGATGGTGGAATATGCCAGCACGCGCTTGGCGTTGGACTGGGAAATAGCAAGGAACGAGCAGAACAGGAACGTAAATCCGCCCACGAGCACAACCATGCCGGAGGCGATGGGAAACGCAAGGAACAAAGGCGAGAGCTTGATGAGCAGGAAGACGCCAGCCTTGACCATGGTAGACGAGTGCAGAAGCGCACTGGTAGGCGTAGGAGCGACCATGGCGCCGAGCAGCCACGTGTGGAACGGCATCTGAGCGGCCTTGGTCATGCCCGCAAACGCCAGCAAGACAACGGGAACCGCGAACAACGCAGCGGCCGTCGTGCCTGCGGACTGCGCGCCCGCCATGAGGAATTCGCTGAAAACAAGGGGAAGTCCGTTGAGGGCTGCAAACGCGATGGCGATCTGGAAGGCGACGCCGCCGAGCATGTTCATGACAATCTGGCGGAATGCGTTGTTGATGGCCTCTTCAGTCTTCGTGAAGCCGATAAGTAGGAACGAGCACAGCGTGGTGACTTCCCAGGCCGTGTAGATCCACGACATGTTGTCGGAAAACACGATGTTGTACATGGCCGCAAGGAAGGCGAACATGAGCGCGAAGAACCAGGGACGGCGATCCTTTTGGTCAGCATGATGGCCCTGGAAGTCCTTCATGTAACCGAGCGCATACACGCAGATACCGGAACCAACGGTTCCGATGATAAGCGCCATGACGATGGAGAGCTCGTCGATGCGCAGCTGCGTGGAGAAGCCCGCCTCGTGCATCACGGAAGTTTCAAGCCAGATGGCGATGATAATCTGAACCAGGGCGAGAACGAGGGGCAGAATGCGCTTGTAGCGAATGGCGTACGCGAGGATGAACGCGCCTACCGCCATCTCTATGGCGAAGTTCACCATGCTCAAAGCGCCCGACCATTCAGTGGGAAGCTCGAAGTACACCGGACCCGAGCCGAGGTACATGACGGAAAAGACAATAGAGAGAACACCGATGGCAACGGCAAAGCCAACCGCCAGGATATCTCGAACTTTGTCGGTGCGTATTGCAAGCATGAGCAGAGCCGCAATACAAGGCACCACAACCAGGGAAACAATTATCTCCATCGTTCCTCCCTTTTCTCCCTTGCTACCGATAAAAAATAAAGCGGCGAGTCACCTCGCCGCTGTCACTTTATCAGAGCGGATCATCGGAAGGGCAATTGGGACTTAATTGCTCACCGTTCGGCGCCGAGGCTCGGTAAACGGGGCGGAGCAATGAGCGGCGACAAAGCCAGATGGCGAGCGGAAGAATCCGTATAGAGACGATCGCGCAGACCGAAGCGCCTAAGCCATCCGCTTCGTATACGTAGTCAGCTGAGAAACGTTAAAGAGCTGTCCGTCGCTTTCACGATACTGCTCGACTTTCCAAACCTGAATTTTGCCGCCCCGTCGGACGGGAGTGGCGATGCTACGAATGGTGTCTCCCAATTCGACCGGAAGAAGATGCGTGCTTGTAAGCTCCAATCCGACCACACGCACGCCTTCGGGAGCCTTATATTTCGCGGCGTTGTTCGCCGTTGACTCGGCCAAATAAGCACTCATGCCGCCATGAAGAATCCCATCGGGCTGAAGCATGTCATCCACCACAGTAGTCAACAAGACAGCATGATTCTCATCGATTTCGACGAATTTTGCGCCAATACGTTCGTAGAACATTCAAACCACACCTTTCGCTGGTTCTAGCGGAATCGAGACAAATACGCTGTTGCCAGCCACCACCTTACAAGGCTTTTCGAAAGGCGTCGATGGACATATTCGCATTACCGCGTATGAGCGGGTTTGCCACCCCAATACAGTTCGATGAAATGTTTCTTGGGCTCCCCTACCGTTCCGATAAGCGACAACGCAACGTTAGCGATATCGGCCGCTGCGTTCGGCCGTCTAAGAATCTCCCCGTTTGTAAGCATGGCCTGCAGGCTAGAGGGGTTTGCATGCAGGTGCCGCAGAGCCCCCAGCAACTCTCTAGCGGTTGTCACATGCATTCCGACGCCAAGCGACGTGAGCATAAGCGCATTCGCCTTCTCCTGGCCGTACGACCTGCCAAGAAGAACCATGGGAAGCCTCGAGCAGAGGCATTCGGTCACCGTAAGACCTCCCGATTTGCAGATAGCAAGATCGCTTGCAGCCATTAAAGCGGGCATATTGTCCACATATCCCATGACCGTCATGTTGTCGATCGCCATGGCCTGCCTCTGGCGCTCCAGGCGAAGGGCATACTCTTCATCCCTGCCGGGAAGAAAAACGAAGTGCATACCCGAGAGCCCTTTGAGGTACGCCATAGTTTCATCCATGGTAGCCCGAAACCTCACGTACGGCTGGGGTAAATGGGCGCCCGCCATGACCAGAACGACAATCTTGTCCTGAGGAAGCCCCGTCTCTTCGCGTATGGCGACGGTGTCGAATTCTTCCCCAAGCCCGCCTCGCACAGGAATCCCCGTGATCTGCATGCGCGTTTCCGGAACCTTGCGCGGACGGAGCGTCTCGGCCATCGCCTCCGTGGCGACACAGAACATATCGGCGTCTTTATGGGGCCATAGCCCCTCAATCTCATAATCCGTGGGGACGCAGACAATGGGGAACCTTTGTTTGGTGATCATCCGCGCCCCCGCCACGGCGTTTGCGGCAGTTATATGCGTGCAAACGACGGCTATGGGCTTGCGCTGCTCGACGTAATCGGTCAGCTTCTTGAACATGACGTGCGCCCAGGACGTGCCCCCTCCCCACAAGAGACGCCCCGTGAACGTGAACCGCCAGGTTATGTCGTATGGACGAGTCGGGCCCGTGAACAAGAGCAGTTTATCCCCGTCAGGAACGCGCCCGTAATCGAGGATATCCAGCACCTCGATGCGAGTATTGGCGGGAATTCGCGCATCACCCTCTTGGACGAGCTTCTCGAAAGCCTCCGCAACGGCAAGCGCTGCGCTTCTGTGGCCGGATCCCACAGAAGCGTGCATGACGAAAATCGTAGGAACGGGAACTTCGGCGCAAAGAGAGTCCTCGGCGCATTCCCTCTCTTCGGAAGGCGCTTCTCCCTGCATACCGACTCCCTCCTTCGAAACGTCTCCCCCTCCCTGAGAAGAAAGATTTTGATTTCGAGAAAGACCGGACTCTTCTGAGCAATACCGATGATCCGCCACTAAAACCGCCTTTCATAGCATGAAAGACAAGAATAGCCCATTTTGTAAAACGACTCATCCTCGACAGACCGCTTAGCGCCGAACCGTTACGAAACGCGCGTTGCGCGGCGCGCCAGAAGCAAGCCGGTCTCGCGGGCGCTCTCTTGCACGTCGAGCGAAAAGCCCCATTCGCAGCATTTTCGGACAAGAGACGGACAATCAAGCAGACCACCGTCGAGAAAGCCGAAGCGATACGCATTCTGGGCCAGAAGCGCATTTTCGCATGAAAAGAATTCCGCATGCCCCGCGACATTAGAGAGTTCATCCGCGCAGAATTCCTCGCTCGAACGGAAGAAACCCCGCCGAAACGCGTCGAAACCTGTTCACGGGGAAACGACACGAGAAGACATTCGGGCCCCATGGAAACCCGCACCGCAGATCGGGCTTCGTACGAACGATGCAGAAACGCATAGGAAAGTAGAGACCCCGCAGCCGAGCGCAGCCGCGCGGCAAAGGAAGGCTCCGAATCAAGGAAGACCCCAAACGCATTGCAGCAATGGCCCATGATGAAGAACAGAGCCCCTTCGAGCGCGCAGACATACGGGCTGAAATGAGACGCCGAATCGATAAGCCCATCATGGCGCGCGCCCGAAAAAAGACGGCACAACACAAGGGGGTCGTTGGCGTCGGAGAACAAAACAGCCCCCGAGTTCGTGAGGAAGCGGCCCCGCGCAAGACCCGTGGCATGAAGAATGGAGGCTTGGTCGGGAAGCGACTGCGCAAGACGCCCGCGATTGCGCGCATGATGGCAAGCGCAGGCGAAAAGAGCCGTCTGGACGTCCTCCAGAAGAACGCCGCTCGGACGCTCATCCCAGGGTTCAATACATTCGAGCCGTTCTATGCGGTCCGCAATGCGACGCTGGTAGGCATGGTTCAGGCAATTGACAGACATGGCGCCTCCTTTTGCAGAGAAGAGGCTGTCCTTCGAGAAGAAGTTAGGCGATGCCAGCCATTCGAACATCTGTTTGCATTATATACGAACAGATGTTCGTTATCAAGAGAGACGACCCGAAATCCTCATCGAAGAATTCCGGAGAAAACGCGCCACGCAACGCGGCCCCCCTTCTCCCTCCCGTCCGAAGACGCGTCTGAGCAAGAGCCGCACTCGCCCGATCGCTCGAAGTCGGCACGATGCAACACGACCTGCGCCGATTCGTCGAAAAAAAAACGTTTCGGTGACGGCGCTTTTATACCCGAGCTCTTCGAACGCATAGCGAAGAGACTCACGCAATGCCGAGCACGCCGCCTCGTAAGGAACGGAGGCGGAAAAACGCATGCGCAGCAGGCATTCGTCGCCGCATCCGCCCGATGCGTCGAAGCCCAGAGCCACCGCCCCTGACATCGACGCTCGAGATGCGGCCGAACGCACCCCGAACGCATGGATCCGACATACCGAAGATTCTTTCGGCCAGCACGTGGCAAACGAGGAAGCGCGCGAAAGCCCGTCGCGAAGCAATGCGCAATCTTGAAAAGACAGAGGCGTCAAATCGGCGCCCCGGATATGCAGGACGGGACGTTGCTCGGGACGTTCGGAAACGAGAGGAGGAATCCCTTCGCGAAGAGCGCGAGACCTCAGAAGGCAGCGGACGAAAGATTTCTCGTCGATGACGCGGATACCCGCAGCGCAAAAAGCGCGCGCAGCCATCCCGAACCCCCGAACAAGCGCTCCGGAGAACGTTCCATCGTATACCTCGCCCACGCCGCACGCAGGACTCTTCGACTTCAAGACGGCGAGCGTACAACCAGCCTCAACCGCTCGCTCCACGCAAAGACGCGACCCTTCCCGAAATTCAATCGTGACATCTGCACCTTCGGCGTTGATAACCCTTTCTCCTCCATGAACAACGTCGATTTCGCTTGGAGGGCGCGGGCAGCCAAGACCCCCTTCCTCCTCGGGGCAAATCGGCACCACAACATGCTCGTTCAGCAGCTCGATGAGACCCGGATACGTTTTGGACGAAGCGTCGAATCTGCATCGGGCTCCTAAAAGGCAATTGCTCACCGCTATGTTCATCATCAGCACCCTTCGTCAACCCGTCTTCTGCCTTGCAGCGCGCGAAACCGCACGCTGCCTCGAATGATAGCGAAGCCGCACGCGCAAAAAGGCCGCACCGAATCGTTTTTCTCGGCGCGGCCTTTGGAGTACGGGGCTTCTTGCTGGGTTTCTATTCTAGACCGAATAGAAACCGGAAGGCTCTTCCCCCAGGTTGATCAGGATGTTTTTCGTCTGGCAATAATGGTCGAGCATCATCTTATGCGTCTCGCGGCCGATGCCCGACTCCTTGTATCCGCCGAACGGGGCGCCTGCGGGAATCTGGTTATAGGTGTTCACCCACATGCGGCCGTCTGCACCACGCGCCACACGGAAGGCCCGATTGATGTCGCGTCCATACCGCTCCGCCAAGGCCGTACACCGAGTCGTTAGCAAGGTCGATCGCCTCTTGCTCGTCCTTGAACTTCATGACCACCGCGACCGGACCGAAAATCTCCTCCTGCGCTACGCGGCGGGAGTTGCTCAGAACTGAGAGCGTCGGCTTCAAGAAGGCGCCCTTGGCGAGCTCCCCTTCGGTCGCGCGACGGCCTCCCACGAGCACGCGGCCTCCCTCTTCTTTCGCCAATTCCACGTAGTCGAGTATCTTTTGCGCCTGGCGTTCGTCGATTTGCGATCCCATCTGGGTGTCCTCGTTCCACGGCAGACCCACCTTGACCTTCTTGAAGGCCTCAACGACTTCGGAGACGAATTCGTCGTATATATCCTCATGGACGAAGATACGGCTTCCTGCGCAGCAGACCTGGCCCTGGTTGAACAGAATACCCAGCTGGATTCCGTCGATGGCCATGTCCCTCTTGGCATCGGGGAAAACAATATTGGCCGATTTTCCACCCAGCTCGAGCGTCGCGGGGATAAGACGATCGGCCGCGGCCCGAGCAACCTCGCGCCCGACCTCGGTAGAGCCGGTGAAAGCGAGCTTGGCGATTCGTGTGTTCTCAAGCAGGTATTGACCCGATTTCGAGCCGCGGCCTGTAATCACATTGAAGACGCCGGCGGGAATGATGCCCTGCGTCAGGCGCGCCAGCTCGAGAACGGAAAGGGACGTGGAGGAAGACGGCTTGAGAACGGTGCAGTCGCCGGCGGCGAGCACGGGCGCAAGCTTCCACGCCGCCATGAGCAGCGGGAAATTCCAGGGCACAATCTGTCCGACCACGCCGATGGGCTCGTGGACCACGATCGACATCATGTTCGGCGCCACCATGTCGGCCTCGCCGGTTTCAGCAAGAAGGACGCCGGCGAAATAGCGGAAGTGCTCGGCAGAATATGCGACATCTATCGCGCGCGTCTCTCGAATGGGCTTGCCGTTGTCGATGGATTCGACGAGAGCGAGATGTTCGGCGTTTTCTTCGATGACATCGGCAATGGCGTTGAGAATGCGCGCTCGCTCGCCCTTCTGCGTCGCTTTCCATGATGCGAACGCCTCGTGAGCCGCGTCCACGGCCGCGTCGACATCTTGGCGCGTCGCGTCGGCGATGCTCGCGATGCGTTCGCCGTTCGCGGGGCAATAAGTATCAAGCGTGGCTCCGTCGGAAGCATCGACCCAGCGGCCGCCGATGAAAAGCTTGTAGGAATCGGAAACGGGATACTGCATGGTATCGCTCCTTTCTCGAGGGAATCCCCTCTTTTCTGGTTCGCCATGCACTATACCCACCTGTTTTGTAGGATTTCTGAGCGAAATGTTACCATTTCCTTAACATTTGATTTCCGTATTATATCACCGCTGGTCAAGCGACTATTTGAATTCGTCCCCTGCGCCTTGGGGCACAGCCTGGCATCGTACGCGAAACGGCTTGATAGGCGAAACCGACGGCAAACGGCCCCTCTCGCGGACCGCGTTCGAAGCCGCATCGAGCGGCAACGCTCAGCTCCTGAAACGCGGCCCTTCGTCAGAAAGCTTCGGGCTAGCCCACCTTCACGAGCGAGAACACCTCGACGTCGCTCGCCTCGGCGATGGCAGAACGCGGGTCGAGAAACGCAAGCTCCATGAGAAAGCCCATTCCGGCAAGACGAGCTCCGAATCGTTCAACGAGATGTACCTGAGCGACAGCCGTACCGCCCGTTGCAACCAAATCGTCGACGAGCAGAACCACGTCGTCGGACGACAAGGCATCGGCGTGAACCTCGAGCGAGTCGGTGCCGTATTCGAGCGCATAACTCTCGCTTACCGTCTCACGCGGGAGCTTCCCGGGCTTGCGCGCAGGAACGAAACCGGCGTCAAGACGACGCGCAACCGGCGCGCCCACCATGAATCCCCGAGCTTCGGCCCCTATCACCTTGGTAATGCCCGCATCTTTGAAATGGTCGGCGATCGCATCGATCACCGCGGCGAATCCCTCCGGATCGGCAAGAAGCGGCGTGATGTCCTTGAAGACAACCCCGGGCTCGGGATAATCGGGAATATCGACGATCAAACGCTCGAAATCGTATGCGGCCATATCGTTCCTTTCTGTTCGTCCCTCGTAAACGCGCGAGGGCTTTGTGCGCTGTGCATTGTACTACGGAAGAGTATCCTTGACGGCTCGCGGCTGCTCGTATAAAGTCCCGCCGATACCGCATGCATACTTGAACAACCTTCCGAGGAGGAAACATGACAAAATCGGTCAACGATAGGAAAGTGGCCATCGTCGGATGTGGCTTCGTCGGATCGTCCTCGGCGTTCGCCCTCATGCAAAGCGGACTTTTCAGCGAGATGGTTCTCATCGACGTAGACCGTGACCGCGCAGAAGGAGAAGCCCTCGACATCAGCCACGGGCTGCCCTTCGCACGGCCCATGAACATCTACGCGGGAGATTACGACGACGCATCGGACGCCGCCGTAACCGTCATTACAGCGGGCGCGAACCAAAGGCCGGGAGAAACGCGCCTCGACCTCGTGAAGAAAAACGTCGCCATCTTTAAGACCATCATCCCTGAAATAGCAAAGCGTCACTACCAAGGCATCGTTCTTATCGTCTCGAACCCCGTCGACGTGCTCACATACGTCACCATCAAGCTCTCGGGATTGCCGCTTGGGCGCGTGCTGGGATCGGGCACCGTGCTCGACACCGCCCGTTTCAAATACGCCCTCGGACAGCACCTCGGCGTAGACCCCCGCACGGTTCATGCGCGCATCGTCGGCGAACACGGCGATAGCGAGATCGCCGTCTGGAGCACGGCGAACGTAGGGGGCGTGCCCATCAACTCCTTCTGCGAGCTGAGAGGCTTCTACGAGCACGAAGAGTCGATGAGACGAATTGCCGAAGGGGTGAAAAATAGCGCATACGAAATCATCGACAAGAAGAACGCTACCTATTATGGCATCGCCATGACCGTCAAGCGCCTGTGCGAAGCGATCGTACGCGATGAGAAATCGGTGCTTCCCGTATCGAACCTTATGGAAGGCGACTACGGCCTGGACGACGTGGTGCTCAGCATGCCGGCCATTATCGGCCGCGGGGGAATAGAGCAGAAAGTGCCCATCAGCCTCAGCGAGGAGGAACACCGCAAGCTTGAGGAGTCGGCCGCGGCCCTGCGCGCCGTCATCGACGAGCTCGATCTTTCGTAGCAGCAGCGCACGACTTGCTCCACGCAAGGCGGCAGGACCAAGTCTCTTAAAACCGAAAGCTCGCATGGAAACTTTGCGACGATGCGGACGCAAACGCACATACATCCTTTCTGCGGAGTTAGCATATTGTTTCATCAATGAACGATTATCACGCGCAAGAAAGACACCATGAGCCCTCGAAAAGAAAACCTCACGCTCGATTCGGCCTACTTCGTCGCCTTCGAGATGACGCACGATGCTCTTAAGCGAGGCCTCAAGTCGGCAAGCGAGCTGAGCATCACCCAGTACCGCATGCTTGTGAAGCTCGCGGCAGCAGGTGAAAAGACCGCGCAGGCAGACCTCGGAAGAATCCTCGACCTCAAACCCAACGTCGTCACGCAGGCTGCGAACGCGCTGGAAGAAGCAGGGTTTGCACGTCGCGAAACCGACAATGTGGACGCTCGCTCGAAATCGATCGCGGCGACGCAGGATGGAATTTCCCACGTCGCGTCCGTGAACAGGTCCATTGTCGCATGCCTTTACGCTCTCTTTCCCACCGAAGACGCTTCATGGAGGGCCATCCTCGAAACGTCCATTGACGCATGCTCCCATATAGACCCGCCGGTCTCCGAGCGCGAAGCGACCGACTACCCAGCATCGCGCGCGCTCGCCGCGCTCGAGCGATTCAGGATCGCCATCGAAGCACGGCTGCGGCAAGCATGCGGAGCATCCTTTAGCGAATGCCGCGTCATGCAGCTTCTCGACGAAGCGCAGCGTCCTTTGAGGATCGGCGACATAGCCGCGCAATTGCGTCTGTCGACGGTGAACGTGGCGCGCGCCGTCGACAGGCTCTCCGACCGAAACTGGGTGCGAAGGATGGGAGCCTCCCACGACCGCAAAGCCGTTTTCGTCAACGTCACCGATGAAGGGTTCGAGAAACAACGCGTCATTGCGCGCACGATCGATGATTTGGGACGCAGCCTTCTCTGGAAGCACCTCGATCGCGCCGAGCGAACGGCCGTCAGAGAAGTGACCCGCACGGTGATTGAAGGGCTTCGTCTCCGGGAATACGAGAAGGGCCTGACCCCTATCGACGAACTCCACCCCCTGGGCAAAACCCCCGCCCGCCGATAACGTCTTTTTAGCCCTGGCAAACGAATCTGAAGCGAAAAAGGGTCGCGAAGCTCGCCTTCACGACCCTTCTCCTATAGTGCATGCATATCTCGGAAACGCAAGCAGGCGCGCGGCCCGAACGCCGAATGAAGCGCCAGCGCGAAAGACGCGCCGCCCGCTCGGCGTTAGCCCTTCTGTGCAACGTGCCACGAGCCGGCAACGATGGCAGCATTGGCCGCCAAATCGGCGGCAAGCCACCCAAGCACATACGGCACGCTTACAGAAACGCTGTTCAGCGCCGAGAACGTGCCGACCGTGAGCAGCATAACCACGAAGCCGCATCCTGCCGTGGCGAGTAGAAGGTTCCTCGCCAAAGAGCACGCCGACCCTGAGCGCACGATGCAGGCATGCACGACCATCGAAGCGGCCGCAAGCAGCGTACCGATGAACGCCGCAAACGCAATAATGCCCGCAACCATAACCGGAAGGCCCGGCATCTTCGAGCTCATCGAGGCAACCTGCACGCCGCTCAGAATGCCGTCTGCCACGATCATCAGGCAAACGAACGCGACGAAGGCGGTTGCCCACCCCCACAGAAAAGCCGTGGCAGGCTTGGCCGGAATGCCGCCATTGCGCGTCAGGTACCCGTACAAGACGACCCCGGCCGTCGAAAGCACGAGCGCCAGCGAACCGGCGAAGACGAACGCGATTAACGCGGACCCAGTGAGAATGGAGCAGACGACGTCAAGCAGGGCCACTCCCGACGCAGAGATATAGTCGTAGGCAATGGTTCCATCATGTCCATGACCCAAAGACCAATCCTGCCTAAAAGCGCGATTACGAGAGCGATAGAGAACAGCCCCGCGTACGGACGCGCCATGTCTTTCATAAGTTTTGCCATGTCGGTCTCCTATCCGGTTCTAGTCGCGATCGATTTCGTGCTCGACAGCCGAGGTTCCGCACAGATACCCGCCGCAAAACGCCAAGCCCACATCGCCCATGAGCGAACCGGAGAATGGATCGCCCACATAGCTGTTTTCGCCGCATGCGCCCCCGGCCGTGTGCCAGCCGGCGTAAAGCCCCTTGATGGGAAGGCCGTTGACGCCCATGACCTGCATGTCCTCATTGATGGCAAGGCCCGCTTTCGTGCCGTAGAGGTTTCCCCCGATTCGGCATCCGTAAAACGGCGGCTCGCTCACGGCGTGCAGCCACTCTTTTGGCATGGGATAGAGATAGTCGTCCTCTCCGCGCTCGCATGCTTCGTTCCATTTCTGCACGGCTCCCACCAGCACGCCGGGCTCGAAGCCCAGATCGGCCTCAAGCTCCTCGAGCGTGTCGCGACGCTTGAGAACGTCGGCATCGATGGCGTCCTGGACCCCGTGATGCCAATCGCGGTAATGCTCGGGGACTTTCTCGATCTGCTCGAGGTCAGGCGTGATGAGCTTGCGGCAATGCTCCTGCGCGAATCCCGCCAAATGGTCTTCGTAGTTCGCGTCGAAAATGATGTAGGAGCGATGCCCCGGAGGCGTCATTTGAATCGTTGCAAGATCGCCCAAAGCATAGATGGCGTTCGCCCCGTCTTCCCCGACACGGCTGTCCATATAGCGCAGGCGGTTGCCGCAGCGGTCTATCGTCAGCCACGGCTGGCGCGAAAGCTGCGTCATGCCGTCGTAGAGAAAGCGCGCCCACTGGCCGCCTTCCGCCTCCCAGTCGACACCGCCGTCGAAGCTTGCCGAGCTGTTGAAGCCCGACACATCAGCGCCCACGCCAAGGCCCATGCGAAAGCACTCTCCTGTCTCGCCGAGCGTGAGGTAGCTCGACGCACAGCCCATTGCGGCCGTGGGGATGTAGCTTATCGAGAAGCGCCTTGTTGTTGCAGAAGCCGCCCGCCGTCAAGATGACCGCAGCCGTCGCATGCACGAAGACCTCGCGCTGGTAATCCTCCTTACATACCACGCCGACGACGCCCCGTCTCGTCTTGCACAAGCGCGACGGCGGAGACTGGAAATGGTAATCGACACTTTTGCGCTGCCCGTAGTTGAACATCGCGTCGGTCGCATCTTTCATTTTGAGTACGTGGTGATCGAGAGTGGCGTTCTTCGGGGCGACATACACCGGCACTTCGCCCAAACGCCACTGCACGCCGCATTCCGCCATCCAGTCAAGACTCGGCCCGCCCTGTTCGGCGATCTTGTAAATCAACTTGGGATCTGCAGCGTAATGATATTCGTCCATCGCCCAATCGGTAAGCGCCTTCGCATCAAAAGGATACGACGGAAAGGCGAAGCGCTTCGACTCCTGCATTTTCGAGCCTCCCAGGATGCCGCACATGCCGGCCTCCTGAGCATTGCCCATGAAGACCGGCCGCCTCCACGCAGATGACGCTTGCGCTCTTCGCCGCGCGCGCGGCCGCATTAGTTCGCCTCCGCCTGCCCCCACGACGCAGATGTCGCATTCGTAGTCCCAGATGGAAGGAACCGGACGCGGCTCGATGGGCGACGTCGTTGGCGGGAAACGTCGCCGCGTTGTGCTCTCGATACGTTCCGTCCGAAGCCGATGCGTTGCCCTTCGGGCTAGGCGGAACCTCGACCTCGGAAGAACCGTCGGCAGACCAGTCGCCGATTACGCCTTCTTCGATGCGTAGGCCGCACGGCTTACCGTCGACGATGCGACGACGGCGCCTGCGCCCGCCATGGCGGCACGAGCAAAATCTCGACGGGATAGCCCCTTGGTGGTTTTGCTGTTCATCATAATCCCCTATTCGCCCTCGGCCGCAGCGTCGTCGTTTTTCATCTCCGCCTGCGCCAATGCGTCATCGACGGCCATCTTCACACCGGCCGTGGTAATGGTCGCCCCGCTGATCGCGTCGATATCAGAGCCCTGGGCGGCATCGATCATCGCGGCGAACTTTCCGTCGCGAATGGCCTCGTAGCCTCCTCGGCTCTGACTCTCCCCCTCTTGGGTAACCTCGAGACACGTCACGTGATTGCCATCGAGAAGCAGCGTCACGGTGACAAGACCCTCCATGGCCGTCCCTTTGCCCGTATAGACGCCGTCTGCATACGAGCCATCGGCTTGAGCGCGAGCCTGCTCCCCCGACTGGACGACCCACGGATCATCGATGCGCATGGCAAGCTGCTCCGCGCTTGCAGCGTCCTTGGAACCCGACCCCTCGAACGACGCGCCGCATCCTGTCAAGCCCAGCATGAGCGCGGCGGCGGTTCCTAAGACGACCTGGCTTTTCCCCTTCATACAACCTCCCCTCGGAAACGCGGTGCTGCATGCGCCGCGTGCGTTTTTCTCCGTGCATGCGCCGCCTGTTAGACAGGATCGGTCCAGCCCTGCGGCGTTTCGTAATCGTGGCACGTGTTGCAGTACATGTTCGAGTTCAGCACGCCATGGCAGTTGCTACAGTCAATCGGCGTACCCGGTGGGAGTCGCGAGGGTTCACGCCCTCCTCTCCACCCCAGTCCTGGGTCGCCGCCAACGTCCTGCATGTCGCGGCACTCGGGCGTCGCGCACATCTTCTCGTCCGCCGTCACGCCGACGGTGGCGATATCGCCGCGTTCGTCCACCTCGAAGTCCCCTTCACCCAGGCAATCCCCTCGGCAATCTGCTCATCGATCTTGGGCTCATGGCATTGAAGGCACGTGGTGCCTTCGCGATAGTGGGCGTTGGCGCAAAGCGTCTCGTCCTCGTAATAGCCCTCAACGTAGTTGTCCATGGGCACGTGGCATATGGCGTTGCAGAAACTTGGCTGCTCGTGCCAGACGAAAAAACCCGCCGCGGCAAGAGCCACGACCGCTGCGACGCATCCAACCGCGATGGGCCACCTCCTGCGAACCCGACCCCGCTTCTCCCGCGCGTTCGAGGCCGTCTCGGACAAGGCGTCCTCCTGCGCCGCCGGCGCAGCGGCGAAGCGCCTCTTTTCCTCTTCTCCCATATCTCCTCCCCTCTCTTATTTGCTTCACTGAAGTTTATATTTTGCTACTTCGGTGAACTTTATGCGGCGCACTATATCATGCTCGCTTCCGGGAGAAAATAGCTTTTGTCCAGGTATTTATCAGGATCGACGATTCGTCAAAACTGTACATTGACGCAATGTCAAACTGAGGCGTATTCTGCTCTCATCAAGGGAATGGCGGCCCGCCGCGCAAGGGGAAAGCGCATGGTAGGCAGGCCGTCTAAAGCGTCGGGCTACGCTGCGCGCAGTGCGCGGCATAGCCCGATTCGAGGGGAGATGTCCATGAACCGCCGCGAGCAAATCATCGCGTGCACACGAGAGCTTTACGAGGAAAAAGGCCTCACGAAGACCTCCGTGCAAGACATCGCCGACAAGGTCGGCGTCGCGCGCAGCCTGTTCTACC
>JBKTHK010000048.1:0-15915 GCA_047240885.1 Slackia sp.
TTCTTTAAGCCGGCTTCATGTCGGCTTTTTTCATGCTCTAGCAATACGGCTGATGCCTACGTGCTTAAAACTCGTCGGTCTCTCTGCTCTTTACAGCGTATAGACATACATTATCCCAGGTAATTATGATTCGAAGCGAAAACAGATACTATAGAAGGCCCTCTATCAAGCTGCTCTCTTTCCTTATGAGAGAAACCAGACAGAAGGCCTTCTTTTTTGCGCAAGCAGTGTTCTTCGCTGCATGCATTCAGAACTTTACATCGTATATCGATATCTAGGAGAGTTTCTCCTTCAAGGCGCGCAACGCGTTGCCTGTGGCTAATGGCGTTTTCTCCTCCTGCGTCACCTCGGCGAGGCTTTTGTCTCCTTTGAATTCATCGGGAAGAAACAGAGGGTCATACCCGAAGCCGCCCTCGCCCGACAAGCCGTGAGCGATGCGTCCTTCAATCGCGCCCGAAGCTACCGTCTCGGTTCCGTCTTCATCGACGAACACAAGCGAGCAGACGAAACGAGCGGCGCGCTCGTCGTCCGCTACGCCCTCAAGCTCGCGAAGAACCTTTTCGTTGTTTGCATCGTCGTTGCCGTGCTCCCCCGCATAGCGTGCCGAAAGCACTCCGGGTGCACCATCAAGAGCGTCTACCACCAAGCCGGAATCATCGGCCAAAGCGGCAAGGCCCGTATGTTCATGCGCAGCAAGCGCCTTTATGCGCGCGTTACCTTCGAATGTGTCCGCGTTCTCTTCCGGCTCGGGATACGGCTCGCATTCTGCAAGCGTCAGAAACTCCCAACCTTCGAAATTAAGCGCAGAACGAATCTCCTCGACCTTATGGGCGTTGTTGGTGGCGATCACCACTTTCTTCATGACGACTCCTCTCGTCCTTACAGAAAAGGCCTGCAGCGAACACCGCAGGCCACATGCTGCAATCTATTCTTTACCGATAACCTCGCGCTGGAGGCGCAACAGCTCGCCTATGCCTTCCTCGGCCATATCGAGCATTTCGTTCAAACGCGTGCGTGAGAAGCTCACCTGCTCGCCCGTTCCCGGACTTCAACGAATTCGCCCTTGGCGTTCATGACCACGTTCATGTCGATTTCAGCCTGGGAGTCTTCGCGATAGTCAAGATCGAGCAACAAACGACCTCCCACCAAGCCCACGCTTACCGCCGCAACCTGCCCGTAGAGAGGGTTCGTCTTGACCTTGCCGGACGTGCGCCACATCTCGAAGGCGTCATAAGCCGCAACCCATGCGCCCGTGATGGCCGCGGTGCGCGTACCGCCATCAGCCTGCAGCACGTCGCAGTCGATTGTCATGGTGACCTCGCCGCCCATGTTCGCCATATCGCAGACATTGCGCAGCGAACGGCCTATCAGACGTTCAATTTCCTGGCTGCGGCCTTTGCGACCCTTCGTCTCGCGCGGGTTCTCTTCGCCGTAGATGCGGGAAGCATAGCGTATTCGGCCGTCAGCCAACCCATGCCGCTTCCCTTGCGCCATCCGCCGACGCGCTCTTCAATGGTGGCGGAGCACAGCACATGCGTGTCCCCGAATTTTACCAAGCAGCTTCCAGCCGCGTTCTTCATGACATTGCGCTCAAGCGAAACCTCGCGCAGAGCACGATCTTTCGATTGCCGGTTCGAGTGCCGAACATAATTCCTCCTATTGCGTATTCGACGCGTCTTGCAGCCCCGATTCGCACGACATGCTGCCGTACTTTTCAAGACATGAAAGATCGATATGGGTGGGTCTGCATATTTCTTGATTGAACACGCGAGATCCGAAAGATTGAAACTCCTCCACCTCGTCGGATGACGTGAAGAACTCGCGCGTTGCAACGTTGTCGGGCGATGCGAGTTGACCGCGCAACGTTAGCGTTTCGCGCACGTCTTTCGCCATCTCTTCGGCGGACGACACCAGCAAAACACTATGACCCACCACGCCGCCAATCAGCGCCTTGAGCATGGGATAATGCGTACAACCAAGCACGAGCGTATCGATGTCGCAGCGCCGAAGCGGCTCGAGATAATCCTGCGCAATCTCTTGGAATGCGGGGCGGATGTAGACCTTCGAAGCTCGACTCGTCAAATCTTCGATCGGGCCTTTGCTCATGCGGATACCCTGCTCGACGATGTCTACAAACTTTGGCGTTGCCGTAGAAAACACCGTGATGCCGGCGTCGATATGGCGGATGGCGCGCGGATAGCATTCGCTTTCCACAGTCCCCTTCGTCGCGATAACGCCAACACGACGATTCTTCGTAGCACGCGCCGCCGCGCGAGCGCCCGGCTCCACCGCGCCGATCACGGGCACCGCGAAATTCTTCTGCGCATGCTCAAGACCGGCGGCCGTCGCCGTGTTGCAGGCAATGACGAGCAGTTTGACGCCTCGGTCAAGCAGCCAGTGGCAGATTTGCTGGACGAAACCGTCGACCTCTTCCTGCGAGCGCGGGCCATACGGGCATCGTGCCGTATCGCCGAAATAGACAATCGATTCATTCGGCAACTCCTCGGCTATCTCTCGAGCCACCGTAAGCCCGCCGAAGCCGGAATCAAAGATGCCGATGGGAGCGTTGTCGTGCGAATAAGCCATCGTTTTTCTCCCCATCAAACAAACAAGCGCCACATATCGACAGAGGCGCTTCGTTGATTTTTGCGTAAAAGAAAGCATACCCCATTCCCATGTTTCTGGGAAAGAAACCGAGAGAAATACGCGATAAATGGCGTAATGCTTGACAGTATACTCAGAATACTTAGAATAAAGAATTCGGCACTATTCTATGCCGCGAAGCTTGATAATCAAGCCAGGTGGAGCAGTCACCACTTCGATGAGCCAGTCTCGCACATGGCGCATCGCGTATTCGGGGGCGACTGGTTTCGACATGGTACGTTTGAACTGAGGAGCAGGTCGTGGTCTCCTCGCCACGTTAAACAGGGGTACCGTCAAGTTAATTGGCAAAGCTAAAACTCAGAGCGCTCCGGCGCTCGCCATGGCTGCTTAATTTACGCGGCCCGTCAACCTCGGGTTATCCCCGGCTCGAGCGCGACGTCATGTTAGGGGATTGCGTCAAAGCACGTAGCCTGTATGGCTTTGACTAAGATCGAACGGGCTAGAACCGATAACGCGTGTCCGTAGGCTGCGTCGGTTTGAACCTCGACCACGGAATAAGCTTGTAGAGCCTGAGGGATGATGTAGTATGGACCGGAGTTCGATTCTCCGCGCCTCCACCAAAAGCACACAGCGCCCGACCGCGATGAAATCGCAGGTCAGGGCGCTTTTTTATTGCCTGGCTTCATCGGAACAGAAAAGAGGCGAGCTATGCACTTTGAACATAGCTCGCCTCTTTTGTTTTACAAAGCGAATTCGAAGGAAACAATACCTAGGCGCGAATCGGTGGTCAAAAACAACGAGTTAGGGGAAGATTGGGGCTCCGTTCTTCCCCCAAAGCAGGCATTTCGACCAACGCTCGGCGGACAGACGCGACGTATGGTCTTGCTTAGGCAGCGACGCCGAAGCCGTGTCGCGTATCGTCAGAGCGACAACCAGGACGACTACTTCAAATAGCGGTTGATATCGAGCCCGCCCATGATGTCATCCATGGCCTCTTTGAGCTCCTTCGCCGCAAGCGCGCCTTCGCGGGCAAGCTCGACGCTTCCTTTCGCCATGCTCTTCATCTCGCCTTGCGTCATGCCCATGACGACCACCTTATCATCGGGGTCGCCCTCCTCTTCGGCAGGACACCAGTCATAATGCTCGCAGGCTTCGCATTCGCCGTCGCATCCGGCCTCGTAATACGCCTCCGCCGCTTCCTTGGCGGCCTTCTCCTCTTCGGTAAGCTCCGCCTCGGGTTCTTCCTCCTGGTCGGCAAGCTCTTCGGCTTCTTTCTCCGCCTGCTCTTCTACGGCTTCTTCCTCATCTTCGAAGTCATCGGGACACCAGTCGTAGTACGGGCACGTTTCGCACTCGCCCTCGCACTGCTCGTCGTAGTATTTCTGCCATTCCGCCCGCATGGTAGCATCGTCTTTGGGCTCGAACTTCTCCTTCAAGCGCTTGTATTCCTCATACTCCCGACGCTCCCGAGCTTTTGCCACCCCGCCCTTACGACGGCCTTTTTTGGAACCGCCTTCGTTTTCAAGGTCGCCGAACACCGCTTCTTTCGCAACGTTTTTCGCAACGCGGCCCGCGGTGCGCGTAGCCTTTCTGAACAAACCCATGACGAATTACCTCCTATCGCAAGCGAGCCTTAAGCGCCCGCTCGATCTCACGCTTCGAATCGCGCTCCGCCATAGAAGCGCGCTTGTCGTAGAGCTTCTTGCCTCGTGCAACGGCGAGCTCAATCTTCACAAGCCCGTTTTGCGCGAAATAGATATTCAAGGGAACCAGAGCCATGCCCCTCTCTCGCGTCTTCTCCTCGAGGTAGCGGATCTGATTGCGATGCAGCAGCAGCTTGCGCTTGCGATCGGGGTCCGGGTTGGCGATGTTGCCATGCGAATACGGCGCAATGTGCAGATTATGCAGCCAGACCTCGCCGTGGCGAATGAGCGCGAAGCAATCGGTCAGCTGACAATTATTCTCGCGAAGCGAGCAGACTTCCGTGCCGGACAGCACGACACCAACCTCGAACGTTTCGAGGATGTCATACTCGTGAAACGCCTTGCGGTTCTTCGCTATCTGCTTTTTCTCTCGTACCACGTTGTCGAACTGCCTTTCGTTGTCGTGCAAACGCCGTGCTCGCATAGACCGATGCACGGCGCACCATTATACAGGTTCGCCCGCCTAGCGACGAACGCCTCGGCGCTTGCTCTCCAGGAGGACGAAATCGGCCCTGCGCTCGTAAGGAGAAACCGCCGCGATGCGAATGCGCACCCGCATGCCCAGCCGATAAACCGAACCGCTATCGGAACCCGTTAGAGTGCGGCGCGCGGCGTTGAGGACATAGTATTCGTCCCTGCCCCGCAACGATACGAAGCCTTCGGAAGTGTCGTCCAGACGAACGAAGAACCCCGAGCTCATAACGCCTGAAATCAAGCCCTGAGCCTCTTCGCCTATACGCGTCTCCAAAAGCTCGTAGAGTTTGAGCTCTTGTGATTCTCTCGCGGCCACCTCCGCCGTTCGCTCCGCGACCGAGGCATGGTCGGCAATCGCCGCCATAACGCTTTCGACGGCCGATGTTTCTTGAGTCCTCCCGAAAGCGCGACTTTCACCATGCGATGAACCATGAGGTCGGGATAGCGCCTGATAGGGCTTGTAAAGTGCGCGTACGCGTTGCTCGCTAGACCAAAATGGGGAGCACAGCGGTCCTGGTATGCGGCGCGCTTCATGGTGCGAATCATGAGCATAGAAACGAGGTATTCCTCCTGCGTCCTTTCGCGTAAGACAGAACTCGCTGGATGGCGCGCGGATTGCCAGACGCAAGCGCCGAAAGCGACACGTGCTTTTCGTAGCCGAACTCCTGGAGAACCGGTTTGAGCTCGGCCATATCCGCCGGCGCAGGCTGCTCGTGCGTTCGGTATATGCACGCCACGCCCTGATCGCGCAAAAGGCGCGCCACGGCCTCGTTCGCGGCAATCATGGCTTCTTCGACGAGCGATGTCGCATCGTTTTTCACGCGCAGATCAACCCCGAGCGGACGACCGCCCTCATCGAGCGCAACCTTCGCCTCGACGCTTTCGAAATCGATGCCGCCGCGCTTCACGCGATTCTCGTGCAAAGCCTCGGCGGCCTCGTGGAGCAGCACGATGTCGGAGGCGACATCCGAAGCAAGAGAGCCCCTCAAGCATTCAAGCGCATCGGCGGCGCCTTCAAGATCGCCCCGAAGGTACGCGGAAAGCGCAGACTGCGCCTGGCCGTAGGTCAAACGAGCCGCAGAGCGGATCACCGAGGGATATGCCTTCACGTGAGACACGTTTCCCAACGGATCGACAACCATATCGACCGTCATGGCGCGACGCAGACGGCCAGGACGAAGCGAGCAGACATCGTTCGAAAGCTGTTCGGGAAGCATGGGGATGACGCGGTCGACGAGATATACGCTTGTCGCGCGGCGGCGCGCCTCAATATCAAGGGGTGAGCCCCAAGGCACATAATGCGAGACGTCGGCTATATGAACCCCGAGAAGCAGTCTTCCGTCGCCGAGGGGCTCGATCGAAAGAGCGTCGTCGAAGTCCTTCGCATCGTCGGGGTCGATGGTGAAGATTCGACGCTTGCTCAGGTCGACGTAGCGCGAATCCGAAAGTGCGTCTTCGGCGTCTTCGCGCACCTCCCCCGCCTGCTGCAAAGCTGCCGAGCCGAAATGGGTCTCCAGCTTATGGCGGGCGACAATCAAGGAAACGTCAATTCCCACATCGCCATCGTGCCCCAAGACCTCCTCCACGACACCCTGGGCGGGTTCGCGCCTCGAAGGATAGACGGTCATACGAACGCGGACGATATCGCCATTGTGCACATGGGGCATCGCTTCTCAGCGTGAAGATATCATGCTGGATGCGAGGGTCCTCAGAACGACGACACCAAGGGCTCAGCACTTCATAACGCCCCACAATGCACTCGTGCGCCCTTGACAGGACGCGTACAACACGTGCGGCAGGACGGTTGTTCGAGGTAATCGCAGAACGCGACGAGCGTTGCGAAGCCTGGCAGACGCGTCACTTCGACCATATCTCCGTCAAACGTCGGCGACTTTCGCGCCGGAATGAAGAACCCTCCTTCGGCGGTCTGGACGAAGCCGAAACCGCCCCCTGGGGTCAAGAACCCCGCGATGGGCGCGCGGGGTTCGTCTTGTGTTATTTTCGCGATGAGAACGTGCCATGCAACTCCACACCGGAAACAGCAGGTTAGACAAGCGAACCTGCCGTCGATAGCAAGGTTTTCTGATTGTCGTCGATACGCCTTCACGCACCGTGACCGTAATATTGGAAACGCCGACGTTGTCGATAAATAGCCGTCGGGCTCTTGTAGCGAGCCGCCGTATGCGAAGGGCGCCCCCAAAAGAAAGGGGCTTAGTGACCTGGACCGAACCTTTCCCCATGGTTGTCGTGCCCGTAAGGACTGCACGGTCGGTATCGCGCAAAGCCGCCGCGAGCACTTCTGCCGATCCCGCTGTGTTGCCGTTCACCAAGACAACCAAGGGAGCGTCCGTGGCAATATCGCCCGTGACCTGCTTGGTTGTCTTCGCTTCGAGCGTATCGATTTCCACGACAACACCGCTTCGGATGAACAGCGATGCCACATCGACAGCCTTGGTGAGATACCCGCCGGGGTTGTCACGAAGATCGAGCACAAAGGAGTGGGCGCCGTGGGAAAGGTCGTCCAATGCGGAGCGGACAAGCGTATCGGAATTCTGCGTCAGCTGCTTGAGGGAAATGTAGCCCACGCCATCGACAAGCTGCGTCGTGACGTTGGGTTCTTGATAGTCCGAGCGCATCAACGTCGTAGTGAATTCCTCGCCCTCGGAGCCATCGGACGTCGAAGGCCGCAACCAGGTGATGACAACCGACGAGCCTGCCTCGCGCTGAACGGCGTTGATGGTCTCCGTTGCCGTCCAATCCTGCGAGCGATCGCCATCGATTGCAACGACCACGTCGCCCTGGCGAACCCCGGCATCCGAGGCGGAGGAGTTCTCGAAGACATCAAGCGCGAACGCTTTTCCGTTCTGCCCGAGAAGAACACGCCGACGCCGGGATATTCGTCCGTCGCGACATCGACGAAAGAGGTGTAGCGGGCGTCATCGAAATAGCGGGCATAAGCGTCGTCGGTATTCTTCAAGAAGAATCGAGCACTGCGCGGGTGGTTGCATCGGCATCGTAGGAATCAAGGCTGCCGGAAGAGAGCATCTTCTCGACCTCATCAAGGCGAAGCTACCGCCGAGACCTCGGAGAGGCGCCCTGGGAAGCCGACGAGGATCTTTCGCCGCCACGATACCCAGGCGCTCCATGAGCTCGGCGTTTCCGCGCAGCAAAAACCGGCGGAAAGAAAGGCACGCGGCAATGCAGAGGACCAGCATTCGCAAAATCCTCGCATTGCGCGTACCCATCTCGATATGTTTGCGTTTTCCGTTGCGCATGAAGCTTCGGCGCTACACCTTTAGGTAGCGGCGCATGGCGAAAAACGACCCGACGGCAGCGATGATCAGACCGAATACCAGCATGACCAGATAAATCTGAACATACGTGCTTGCGGAAAGATTGATAGGCAGCCACATAAGGGCATTTGCAACCTGAGGAAGCGCAAATCGATGGATAAGCTCGATGGAGCCGATAGCCAAGGCCGAGCCGATAACGGCATGCACCACGCCTTCCATAAGGAAGGGCCCGCGAATGAAGCCGTTCGAAGCGCCGACGAGGCGCATGATGGCAATCTCTTTGCGGCGGGCAAGGATGGCGAGGCGAATGGTGTTGTTGATGAAGACCAGCGCGATGAAGATCAGCAAGGCGATCAGCGCTATGCCGATGTAGCGGATGTAGCTCGTCAGGCTGAAGAGGCGGTCTACGCTGTCTTCGCCGTATTTGACGCTATCGGAAGGATCTTCCGGGTTGTCGCAGATGGCGATGAAGTCCTTATTCGCCGCCAAGTCGGAGGCGATGGTCTCAACCTGCTGCGGATCCGAAAGCTCGATTTCGATCGAAGCGGGAAGAGGATTGGTGCCGTCAAGTTGATCGACGATATCGGTAGAGCTCATCGAGTTCTGGAAGTTCTCGAGAGCCTGGTCCTTCGTGGTGAAGCTGACGTTCGCAACGCCATTGACGCGCTTGAGGTCAGCCACAACCGCATCGATAGAGGACGGCTCCGCGTCGTCTGCGACATAGGCCGTGATGGAGACCTTGTCTTCGACCGACGATACGGTGTTGTTGATGATAGCTCCGCCCATCAGGAAGATGCCGATGATCAAAAGCGAAAGAAAGATGGTGATGATGGAACCCAACGATGTGCTCAGATTGCGCGTGAAGCCCGTGAGGGATTCCTTGAAGAAATATATGAGACTAGACATCGAAACCGTACACTCCCCTGTCCTGGTCGCGGGTCAGCTGACCGCTGTCAAGCGCGATAACACGACGACGCATGTTGTCGACCATTTCGCGGTCGTGCGTGGCGACGAGCACCGTGGTGCCCGTGCGATTGATTCGCTCGAGAAGATCCATGATGCCGCGAGAAGTCTGCGGGTCGAGATTGCCCGTGGGCTCGTCGCACACCAACAGCGGCGGACGATTCACGATGGCTCGGGCGATAGAAACGCGCTGCTGTTCGCCGCCGGAAAGCTGGTCGGGGCGCTTATTGAGCTTGTCCTGCAGGCCAACGAGGCGCAAGACCTCGGGAACCTGCGTCTTGATGACGTGGCGGCTTTTCCCGATTACTTCGAGCGCAAATGCGACATTTTCGAAAACGGTTTTGTTCGGCAAGAGCTTGAAGTCCTGGAAAACACAGCCGATATTGCGGCGCAGATAAGGCACGCGCCAGTTGCGCATCGTGCTCAAATCCTCGCCCGCGATGAAGATATGGCCGTCGGTGGGCTTGAGCTCGCGCGTAATCAGTTTGATAAACGTGGATTTGCCCGATCCGGAATGACCTACCAAAAAGACGAATTCTCCCGCATAGATCTGCAGGGAAATGTCATGCAGAGAGGGCTTGTTGGGCTGTGCGGGGTACACTTTGGTCACATGGTCGAATGTGATAACGGGAGCCCCCATGGGCTGTTGCTGCACATCTTCCACGGAAAGCGTGGGCAGCGAAGTGGACAGGTCGGGCAAAACGCCCGTTCTACCAGGAGCCTTCGAATGGCTTCCGCTGTGCGCCGGCGCGGAGCCGAGCGTATTCACGGGAGGCATGGCACCCGTGGCCTGAGGACGGGGGCGCATTGCGCGCTCCGCAGGCACGGCGGGCCTTGAGGTTACTGCGGCATCTTGCCCAGCGGCCGCATGACGGCCTTGAGCAGGCGGAACCGCCGGAATGGCGTCCGTCGACTCTTGGGCACGACGCTGCGCGTCGTTCGTGTTCGTCACAGAATGCTCCGTTCATATCATGGTTACTGGACTTAACTCACCCATTCTAGCAAGACCGCCGCGCACAAGGCGCGGCGGTCACAGAATGTTCATCGCGCTCCGCGAAACCCTCCATACGGCCAGACCAAACGTCGAAAACAGCCGAGTTTAAAGGGAAATTCGCATTGCTACAGAGCGTTTTTCCTGGATAGAGCCTCATCGACAGCGGAAGCGATGGCCGGGGCGTCAAGCTCGAACTCTCGCATGAGCTCCGCCATTTCTCCCGACGTGCCGAAGCAGTCGCGCATGCCGACGCGCTCGAGCGGCAGGGGAAGCTTCTCGGACAAAAGCTCGGCGACAGCACCGCCCAGTCCGCCGATGACAGAATGCTCTTCAGCGGTGACAACGCACCCCGTCTTCCGAGCGGATGAGAGGATGGTCTCTTCGTCGAGGGGCTTGATGGAAAACGCATCGATGACCTCGGCAGAAACGCCCTTTTCCGCAAGCGCTTCGGCGGCCTTGAGAGCTTCGTCAATCTCTACGCCGCACGCGACGATGGTAACGTCGCTGCCCTCGCGCAAAACCTTCGCACGACCGACTTCGAACACCGAGCTCTCGTCATACACGCAAGGCACCGAGGCACGGCCCATGCGAATGTAGACGGGGCCAGGGGTTTCGGCAGCAAGCTTGATAGCCGCCTTCGCCGCCGCGAAATCAGCGGGAACAAGCACACGCATGTTGGGCAGCACGCGCATAAGGGCGATGTCTTCGACCATCTGGTGGCTACCACCGTCAGGACCTACGGAAACGCCGGCGTGCGTCGGGGCGATTTTCACATCGAGGTTCGCATAGCACACGGTATTGCGAATCTGGTCATAGACACGCCCCGTGCCGAATACCGCGAACGAGCCGGTGAACGCAACCTTCCCCGTCAGGGAAAGACCGGCGGCAACGCCGACCATGTCCTGCTCTGCAATACCAACATTGAAAAGACGCTCGGGATAAGCGTCTCCGAGCTTCTTCGTGGTGGTGGACGGAAAGGTCCGCCTCGACGGCGACTACGGGAACGCCTGCGTTCACGAGCTCGATCAAGGTCTCGCCATACGCAGCGCGTGGCCTTCTTCTCGTTAGCCATGCAGGGCCTCCTTATCGGTCAGTTCGGCAACGGCCTGCTCGGCGCTCGGCATTGGGGCTTTCCCGTGCCATCCCTGCCTGGTCTTCCATGAACGAAACGCCTTTGCCCTTCGTGGTCTCGGCGATGACGATCTTCGGCTTTCCCGACTTTGTGCCCTTCGCGGACTCCAACGTCGCAAGGACTGCCTCCATATCGTTGCCGTCGCACACGAAAACCTGCCAGCCAAAAGCCTCGAATTTGGCAGAGAAGCTGTCGGGGCAGCATACGTCTTCGATACGGCCGTCGATCTGAAGGTGGTTATGGTCGAGAATCGCGACCAGGTTGTCCAGGTTGCGGTGGGATGCGAACATAGCAGCCTCCCAGACCTGGCCCTCCTGGCATTCGCCGTCTCCCATCAGCGTGAAGACGGTTGCCTCGCTGCCGTCGAGCTTCAGGCCGCACGCCATGCCGGCGGCAATGGAGAGGCCCTGGCCCAAAGATCCCGTCGACGCTTCGACGCCGGGAAGCTTGCGGCAGTCGGGATGTCCCTGAAGACGGCTGTGCAGCTTGCGAAGGGTCTTCAGCTCCTCTTTGGGGAAATAGCCGGACTCGGCAAGCGTTGCGTAAAGCACGGGAGCCGCATGTCCCTTCGAAAGAAGGAAACGGTCGCGGTCCTCCTTCCTGGGATCGTTCGCATCGTGGTCGAGCACGCCACCGAAATACAGCGCGCACAAAATCTCGACAGACGAGAGCGACCCTCCCGGATGCCCGCTTCCCGCTTCGGCCACCATTTCGACGATATCCACGCGAATATCGTTGGCCTTGCCTTTCAAATCTTCCAGGTTCACGTCGTTTTCCTTCCGAATCAGCGACAATCGATACCTTTATTGCGAGACACGCCAACGATGGTATCCGATGACGAACTGTTCTATATCGCCATCGAGAACCGCGTCGACGTTGCCCGTTTCAATATTACTACGAAGGTCCTTCACCATTTGGTATGGGTATAGGACGTAATTTCGAATCTGACTTCCGAAGCTGTTCTCCATCCGCTCGCCGCGCAAGGCGGACAGCTCTTCCTCGCGTTTGCGCCTCTCGAGCTCGTAGAGCTTCGCGCGCAAAACCTTGAACGCGGCCTCTTTGTTTTGCAGCTGGCTCTTCTCGTTCTGGCACGTCACCACGATACCCGTCGGCACATGGGTCAAACGTACGGCGGAGTCCGTCGTGTTGACGCACTGGCCGCCTGGACCGCTCGAACGATAGACGTCGACGCGCACGTCCGCAGGATTGAGATCAACCTCGATGTCATCGCTGGTGACAGGCAGCACCTCGACGCTTGCAAACGTCGTCTGGCGGCGTTTTTTGTCATCCGTCGGCGAGATACGCACCAAACGGTGGACGCCGTGCTCGCTTCTCAGCATGCCGTAGGCGTTATGGCCTTCGACCTGAATGACTGCGCGGTCAAGGCCGATGCCTTCACCGGCGACCACGTCGAGGGACTTGACCTTCCATCCTTTCTGCTCGGCGTAGCGGACGTACATGCGATACAGCATCTCCGCCCAATCCTGGGCCTCGAGGCCGCCCTGACCGGGATTGATGGAAAGAATCGCATCGCTTTCGTCCATTTCCCCGGAAAACCAGGAGTCGATTTCGAATCGCTCCAGCATGGCGGAAAGCCGCTCGAGCGCCGCATCCTTCTCTTCGGCGAACACGGGATCTTCTCCAGCAAGCTCGGCAGCAGCCCGAGCATCCTCAAGCGTGGCAACCGCCTCTTCGTAGCTTTCGACGGCGTTGCGCAGGGAGCTTGCCTGACGGGAGACCTCTTGTGCGCGAGACGTGTCGTTCCAAAAGTCGGGAGAAGCGATCTGCTCGTTGAGCTCCTCAAGGCGCCGGGTCTTCTCGTCTATATGAAGCCATATGCGCGCGTCTGCCACACGCTTCGACGCCGCTTCAATTTCTTTGGATTCTCTCTCTGCCATTGCTACCTATCACGTCCATGACATTTCTTGAATTTCAACCCGCTTCCGCACGGACACGGATCGTTGCGACCAACGTTCGCGTAAGGATCGTGCTCCTCTTTGCGATACGTCTGAGGCTTCGCCGGCGCCGGCTTGGGCTGCTGCGAAGCGCCCTGACGAGCAGGAGCCCTCATCGTGGATTCGAGCGCTGCCTCGGGAGAAGAGTAGCTCATCTTCCGATTTTCCAAAGGAGACTGCTCATCTTCCACCGGAGCTGCCACTTGCAGACGAAGCAGCGTGCGCAGGAAATCCTCGTACATAGAGGCCGTCAGCGATGCGAAGGCCGCATGCGCCTCCTCCTTGTATTCGACCAAAGGATCGCGCTGTCCGAAGGCGCGCAGCCCGATACCCGTCTTGAGGTAATCCATCTCCTGCAAATGATTCATCCAGCGAACGTCAATGATGCGCAGCATGACTTGGGCCTCGAGCTTGCGCATATTCTCGTCTCCGACGGCTTCTTTCTTCTCGTCGTAGACGCCTTCGAATATCGATCAGGGCGTCCGCAACGACGCTCGAATCGTCGTCATGGTCAATCGCCGAAACGCTGAAATCGGCACGTCCCGTCATCTCGGCGGCCCAGCGCTCGACCGCTTTCGCGTCCCAATCGTCGCTCGGGGATTTCGCAGGACAATTCTCGTCGACGATTGCATACGCAGCGTCCGAGACAATATCGCCGATTCGGCTGGAAAGGTCCTTGCCGTCCAGAATGGCGTTGCGTTCGTTGTAGATGGCGTTACGCTGCAGGTTCATGACATCGTCGTATTCGAGGACGTTTTTGCGGGCTGCGAAATGCATGGATTCGACCTGGCGCTGAGCGCTCTCGATCGCCTTCGAGACCATGCCCGCCTGAATGGGCACGTCGTCTTCGGCACCGGTCTTTTCCATCATGCGGGCGATGGAATCCATGCGGTTCCCTCCGAAAAGACGCATGAGGTCGTCTTCCAGGGAGAGATAGAACTGCGTAAGACCAGGGTCGCCCTGGCGACCGGCGCGGCCGCGAAGCTGATTGTCAATACGGCGGGATTCATGACGCTCGGTACCGATGACGGCGAGACCTCCTGCAGCAAGGACTTCCTTCTGTTCCTGCGCGCATACGCGCTTCGCCTCGTCGAGGGCCGCCTGACGCTGCTCGGCAGAAGGGGCGGGAAGGACGTCGGGAGACGGTTCCTCCTCGGGAGCGCGATTTGGGTCGAAGCCCTTCTCGTAAAGAACGTCTTCCATCAAGACCTCGGGATTGCCGCCGAGCAGGATGTCGGTGCCGCGGCCTGCCATGTTCGTCGCGATCGTCACCGCACCGACGCGACCGGCCTGAGCAACAATATGCGCCTCTCGCTCGTGGTTTTTCGCATTCAGGGTTTCATGGGGTATGCCGCGTTTGTCAAGCAGGCGAGAAAGACGTTCGGAGCTCTCGATGGAGACCGTGCCGACAAGGCACGGCTGACCCGCCTTGTGGCGTTCCGCCACGTCGTCGGCAACGGCGCGAAACTTAGCGTCAATCGTGCGGTAGATCAGGTCGTTCTCGTCGATACGGGCCTGCGGCTTGTTGGAGGGAATGGCCACGACAGGGAGCTTGTATATCTGGCGGAATTCGGCATCTTCGGTCATAGCCGTGCCTGTCATGCCGGAGAGTTTTTCGTACAGTCGGAAATAGTTCTGCAGCGTAATGGTCGCAAGCGTCTGGTTCTCCTCGCGGATGCGCACGTTATGCTTCGCCTCGAGCGCCTGATGAAGACCCTCGGAGTAACGACGGCCTTCCATGATGCGACCCGTGAACTCGTCGACGATTTTCACTTCGCCATCGGCGATAACGTAATCTTTGTCAAGATGGAACAAGAAATGCGCGCGAAGAGCCTGCTGCAAGTGATTCGCCAGCTGACCAGAGGGATCGGCGTAGATATCCTCGATTCCCAAGCGGGACTCGATCTTCGCCAGGCCGCTTTCGGTGGCCATGATGGTACGCTTCGCCTCGTCCATTTCGAAGTCTTCGTCGCGCACGAGACCAAACATGGCCTGGGCGAACTTCTTGTACATATCGGCCGCTTTCACGCCGGCACCAGAGATGATCAGCGGCGTGCGCGCTTCATCGATGAGGATGGAGTCGACCTCGTCGACAATGGCGAAATGTACCGCGCTGCACGCGCTGGTCGACGCGTGACCATATTGTCACGCAGGTAGTCGAAGCCGAACTCGGCATTCGTGCCGTACGTCACATCGGCTTTATAGGCGGGGATGCGATCGGAAGGGCGCATCCCGTTCTGGACCAGGCCGACCTCCATACCCAAGAAGCGATAGATGGTCCCCATCCACTGGCTGTCGCGACGGGCAAGGTAGTCGTTGACCGTAACGATATGGACGCTCTTGCCCGTCAAGGCGTTGAGGTAGCCGGCGAGCGTCGAGACGAGCGTTTTGCCCTCGCCCGTTTTCATCTCGGCGATCTGACCGTCATTGAGTGCCATGGCGCCGATGAGCTGAACGTCGAAATGACGCAGGCCGAGCGTTCTCACGCTGGCCTCTCGAACCGTGGCGAACGCCTCGGGGAGAATAGAGTCGAGGCTTTCGCCGTCGGCCACACGCTGTTTGTACGCCGCCGTCAAAGCACGCAGCTGTTCGTCGGTCTTGCCCTGCATTTCGGGCTCGAGCGCATTGATTTTCTCGACAAGAGCCTGATAGCCCTTCATCTGCTTGCCCTCGCCAAAGGTGAGAAGCTTCGATAGGAATCCCATGACACCTCTTCGTCCCGCCGAACGCCTAGGCGAACGACGCTTTGCCACATAGTGATACTGATTCGAATTAACCTGCGTTACTTTACCATAGA
>JBKTHK010000049.1:0-15457 GCA_047240885.1 Slackia sp.
CGCCTATGCCGAACTCGAAGCGCAAGGCTTCTTCGAGACCGTGCAAGGCAAGGGCAGTTTCGTCGCCGGCGGCAATACGGAGCTTCTGCGCGAAGAGCGTCTTCGTCATATAGAAGAGCTGCTTGGACGTGCGGTGCAGGAAGCGCAGGGCATCGGTCTTGGCCTCGACGAGGTAAAAGACATGCTTGATGCCGTCTCTCAGCCGGAATAGGCCGATCGGCCCTGCCGCTTCGCCCGTTTCTCAGGCGTGCGCTTTTCGACGAGGCTGCCTTTCATGCATGCAAGGACATTTCCTGGGCGATGGCCCAGCTGTATACGAAGGAAGTACTGCCATGGGCGATTTGATTTGTATTTCCGGCGTCACGAAGCACTACGGCGACGATTTCGCGCTGCGCGATGTGAACCTGAGCGTTCCGCGCGGCTGCGTGACCGGGTTCGTCGGGGCGAACGGCGCAGGCAAGACCACCACGATCAAGGCGATTCTCGGGCTGGTGTCGATCGAGTCCGGTTCCATCGAGCTTTTCGGGGAGCCGTTCGGGATGAATGCGGACGGGGAAAGGAGCCGCCGCGCGAAAGAGAGAATCGGCGTCGTTTTCGACACCTGCCCGTACGTGGGCGAGCTGTCCGTCAAGATGGCGGGACGCATCATGGCCGCTAGTTATTCATCCTGGGATGCGGGGCGCTTTGCGGACTATCTGCGGAGGTTTTCTCTCGATCCCAAGAAGAAGGTCAAAGACCTTTCACGCGGCATGGGCATGAAGCTGCAGCTTGCGTGCGCTCTGGCGCACGACCCCGAGCTTCTGATTCTTGACGAGGCCACGGCGGGACTTGACCCGCTGGCGCGCGATGAAATTCTCGATATGCTGCGCGATTACATGAAAGATGAGCGCCGCGGCATCCTCATGTCGAGCCATATCACTACCGACCTTGAGAAAATCGCCGACACCGTGGCGTGCATAGATAACGGGCGTATCGTGTTCGATATGGAGAAAGACTTGATAACGGACACGGCGGGCATCGGGCGCTGCCGCGTGGCGGATTACGAGCGCGTGCTGGCGAGCGGTCGGTACGCGCCGGGCGAGCTGCGCGTCATGCGCAATGCCTACGGAGTGGACCTGCTGGTGGCCGACCGTTTCGCCTTCGCGCAGCAGTTTCCCGAGATAGCCTGCGACAAGGCGAGTATCGAAGACTACATGCAGCTCGTTTTGAAAGGGGGCATCCGATGAAGGCCGCGTTTCTCTCTGAATTCCTCACTGCCCGCAATGTCTTGTCTCAATCGGCGGTCATCTACGTCGTCGTGGCGGCTGTCTTGGGAATCTCCATGCAGAGCGTGATTGCGCTGGTGGCTGCCATCTCGGCTATGACTCGTTTCTCATGCTGTTCACGTTCTGCGCGTACGACTCCATGAACGGGTGGGAGCGCTTCCGCGCGACTCTGCCCATCTCTCGCTGCGAGCTTGTTGTCAGCCGCTATGTAAACGTGCTGCTTTCTTCGGTCGTCATGTTCTTGCTGGGGTGGGCTTTGGCGTGTCTGATAAGCGGCATGGCGCCGCTGCTTCCCTTGGAGGAGGGAATGCGCGCGAGCCTGTCTTCCGAGTTCGATCCAGGACTGCTTGCCATTGCGGGGCTTATGGGACTTTCCCTTATGACGGCGGTCGTTGCGCTCTTCCTTCCGTTCGCGCTGCGCTACGGACTTACGAAGGCTATGCGCGTCGTGCCCGTGGTCATGGTGATGCTCATTCCCGTTTCCATAGCGCTCATGAAGCAGTTTCCCAGCGGGGCCGACGTGCTGGTTCGCATCGGTGGCTGGCTCGATGCGAACCTCGTTGCGGGCGGCGTGGCCTTTGCGGCGGCGGCGCTTGTCGTCTATGCGGCAAGCTGCTGTGTGGCGGTGAGCGTCTATCGCAGAAAAGAGCTGTGATAAATGCAAAGGATTGCGTTTTGCGGATATTACGGTCGAGCGCATGAAGCGCTACCATGGTTCATGGCAACGCGGCTTCTTAAGTTGCATCATTGTAGAATCCGAGCGGCGCGCTCGGCGAATGAGAGGGGGAGCTATGAAGCTCGAAACCATCTTGGTTCCCTATGACGGATCGGAGCAGGCGAAGCGTGCGCTCGAGTACGCGAAAGACTTGGCGGCTATTGCCGGCGGCGCATGCTGCGTTCGCGCGGTGCATGTCATGCCCTCCGACCTGATCAACGAGAAAGATCTCGACGGAAGCTCGCTTGAGGGCGTGCCTTTGGGCCTGCTCGGTCGCGAAGAGTATCAGGGTTTGCTCAACAAGGTGGTCGATCGTGCGCGCGAACGCGTGAAGGAAGGCCTGCAGGATGTCATCGACGAAATGGGCGATTCCTCGTCGTCGACGCGACGCCGATCCTTCTGCCGTGGACGCTTTGGTCTATTACGCTAAGAAGCACGATGCCGACCTCATCGTCATGGGTCGCCGCGGCCTGGGCGGTTTGCGTGGCATGCTCGGCAGCGTGAGCTACGGCGTGCTGCACGGGGCAGACATTCCGGTGCTCACGGTGAAATAGCGCTTGCAGAAAAACGCATATAGCAAGTTGGATTCAAATTGTCTATTGCCCAGCTGCGGGATGCTGTGCAACAAGACGGCGTCGGTCTCATCGGCGCCGTTTTGCGTTCGCACGCATGCTGGGATAATGCCCCCCCTCTTTCTTTTCAGCTTCCATCCTTTGCTGAGGGGTTGAGAAATGCCTGCCGTGTGAAGCGTTCGTTTTCTCAAAGTCAAGCGGTTATAATGAACGGGTTTGAATGAAGCGCGTATGGTGCGCGTGCCATCGTTACACGATTGGAGCGAATCATGTCTGATTCCCATTACGATTACCTTGTTGTCGGCGCAGGTCTGACGGGCGCCGTTTTCGCCCATGAAGCCCACAAACTCGGCAAGACCTGCCTGGTCATCGATCGCCGCGACCATATTGCGGGCAACATCTACACGGAAGAGATCGAGGGCATCAACGTGCACAAGTACGGCGCCCATATCTTCCATACCTCTTTGGTCAACGTGTGGGAGTACGTGAATCAATTCGCCGAGTTCAACAACTACGTCAACTCTCCCGTTGCCCTGTACAAGGGAACCACCTACAACATGCCGTTCAACATGAACACCTTCTCCAAGATGTGGGACGGCGTTGTGACCCCCGCGCAGGCCAAGGCGAAGATCGCAGAGCAGATTGCCGCCGAGGGCATCGGCGAGCCTTCCAACCTCGAGGAGCAGGCGCTTTCCCTGGTCGGCCGCGATATCTTCGAGGCGCTGGTGAAAGGCTACACGGAAAAGCAGTGGGGCCGCGATTGCAAGGACCTGCCTGCATCCATCATCAAGCGCCTTCCGTGTCGTTTCACCTATGACAACAACTACTTCAACGACCGCTTCCAGGGCATTCCCATGGGCGGCTACACCAAGATGGTCGAGCGCATGCTCGAGGGCGTGGAGGTTCGCTTGGGCGTCGAGTACAAAGACCTCATTGCCGAACAGCCTGAGATTGCGGACCGCACCATCTATTGCGGTCCCGTCGATGCGTTCTACGACTTCAAACTGGGCACACTGGAATACCGTTCGCTTCGCTTCGAGAGCGAGATTCTTGAAGAAGAGAACCACCAGGGCGTTGCCGTGGTGAACTACACCGAGCGCGAGGTGCCTTGGACCCGTATTATCGAGCATAAGCATTTCGAGTACGGCACTCAGCCGAAGACCGTCGTCACGCGCGAATATCCCGCCGATTGGGCGCCGGGCGACGAGCCGTACTATCCGCTCAACAACGAGAAGAACGAAGCGCTGTACGCGAAGTACAAAGAGCTTGCCGAGCAAGAAGGCTCCGTGGTCTTCGCGGGACGCCTGGGCGGTTATAAGTATTACGACATGGACAAATGCATCGCCGCAGCGTTCGACCTGGTGAAGGCGGAGCTTGGCGTAGAGCTGTAACTCGCGGAAAAGCGCGGGAGTTCATTTTTCCGCGATTGGGATACATTGCTGCAGGAGTTTTTCGAAACCCCCGCTTCTCAAGGGAGAGAAGCGGGGGTTTATTTGATGGCAGGCGAAGGGCGCGGAAGGGGTCGATCAGCCCTCGATCGCTTCGGGACGTTTCGGACGCCCTGGCTTGGGGTTTTCGGCCAGGCGCGCTTCGATCGATTGACGCAAGACCATTCTCCCTTCCTTCTTTCCAGGACGTCAGCTTCCGATTCGCACATCTGGGCCACACGAGCGGAGCTTACGCCGAGCATGCGCGCCGCATCTGCCGCCGTGACGGCATCGGTGCGGGAGAGATCGCAATCGACCGAAACGACGACCACACGTCCTCCGTGCGATGGCGTGCCGTTGAGCCTTCCGCCTTGCATGAGCCTTCCGTGCGCCATGGAATCGAGTGCGGTTTCGCGCAGCCAGTTGCTGGCGGACTTTACGGCGTCTTCGAACGATTCCCCGAACGTGCCGCCTTCCATGTCGAGCGGTTCTGCGATAAAGAAACCGTCGTTTTCGTAAATCTCGAATTCTCGGATGTATATCATGGCGTTCTCCTAAACTGCTGATGTACTCGATTATCTGAGGCCCGCCTGACGTAGAATCCTCTTTGCAATCTCGTTGGGTATTTCGCGATGCCTTTTCACCATTACGGTAATCTTTCCGTTGGTGAAATGCTCGTGGTTCGTTCCTCCATTCGACCAAAACCCGCTGTTTTCTAGTTGTCGAACCAGATCCCTCCTTTTGGTCATCTCTTTCCTCCTATTATAATTAACATTAATAAAAGCTAAGTAATAATTATGAAAATTATTAGCTCTTGTTAATACTTTTGATGTTTCTAGGATTTGGGAGCCAAGAGCGCATAGTACTCCTTGGCTCTTTCGGAGAATTTACCTAGGTATATTTCAAATCTGACGCAATTTAGGCGTTTGACCTAAAGGGTTTTCAAAGATTGGCGGACGTTTTTAGGCGGAGGAACGAGAGCTCTGGGAGCATGCGCGTCTGGAGGCGCCTATGCTTTTGGACGCGTTCTCATAGGACGCTCGTATCTTGTCGAAAATGGACTGGGCATCACAAAGGTTGCATCAAGGCGCACACGAAGTCCATCTACGGGAAGCTCGACGTTCATACGCGCGAGGAGCTGCTCGGGTTTGTGCAGGGGGTGTGAGTTAAGCGGGACGTCGAGGTGGAAAACTTTGGTCGAGAGCGAAACGGGTTCTTAAGATTGCAGAGCAAAGAGCTTTTCAGCCCGCTCTGCTGGGTATTCTTCGCCGTTGACGATGAGCGTGACGGATTCGACGGCGCTTGCGTCGATACCTTGCGGCGGCGTGAGAACAAACTGATGTAGGCGGAGATCCATAGTGGCGGGACCGTCGCTCGATGCCATGGTTACGCGCAGATCGTTGCCCTGTATGCGGGCGGATTCGACGGCAGGAACAGGGATAGAGCCTGCCGCGAATTGCAGCTGTACTGTCCCGCTATCCCTGAGCATCCAAGCGTTTCCCATGATGACGTCTTCGTTCGGCCCTGCGGCAAGAAGCCCCAGGGATTCATCGTATGTTGCCGTCCAAGGCGCATCGTCGGAGCTTGCGCATCCCGTCAAGGCCGATGCGCACATAGCCGCCGTGCCGGCGCCGAGTAGTTTCATGAATGTTCTCCTGGATAACATCGTTGTTGTTTTCCTTTTTTCGATGAGCGTTTTCCTGGGATGGATGGGCCTGCGGAGAAAGTAGGAGTCGATTATAAGTTGTTTCGTGTATTTCCGTAATTGTTGCGATTCCTCTTGCTCATAATTCATAATTAGTCTTTACGCTTTTGGATATCTTGCAGAGAGAGGGGCTCTATGAACCTTGCATCAAAAATTCTTGCTGCGAGCGTTGCGTTCTCGCTTTCGCTGTTTGCTCCTGTTGTTCCTGCCGTAGCGCAGGATGAATCTGATTTGGACCAGGCGGCATCATTGCCTTATAGTGCTGAGGTCCAAATCGAAGAAGAATCCTCCACTTACGAGGAAGAACCTAATAGCTCGTCCTCTTTGTCTGGCGAGGGTTCTCTCGACGCGCCTGGTTCGTCCAATGAGCTCGATGCTACCGATGGGGAAGCATCTAACGAATCTTGTACGCTCGCAGAAACGACGGAATCCTCTGAAGAGGGTCCATCCTGCAACAAGGCCGACTTCTACGAAGAAGACGATGAATCCGCCGTTATGATGTCCTCGGATGGTCAGCGTGCCGCATCGATTAGCCCGATGTATCTTTCGGATGAAATGAAGTACTTTGCCAAGTACGAGAGCAGCTGCAATTACGATCAGGGTTTTAGCTGGGGAGACGGCTATCACGCGCTGGGTTACTACCAGTTTGACCACCGCTACGGATTGAGGGATTTCTTGCTGGCTTGCTATGCCTACGACTCTGCTACGTATTCGATGTTCGGCCAGTTTGCCAGCGTTTCTTCGGCTGATTTCCGAGATGAAAACGCTATTCGCAAGAACGGTGAATTCACCGACCTGGGCAACAAGCTTAATGCCGCATGGCATGCGGCATACGCTGCGAATCCTTCCGAGTTTGCGGCGCTTCAGGATGACTGGGCGTACGTTAACTATTACCTTCCTGCGGAAGATTATTTGGCAAGTCGCGGAATCGACATCTCCAATCGTGCGGATTGCGTAAAGGGTCTGTGCTGGGGAATGTCTAATCTTTTCGGCACAGGTGGCTGGCGTAAGTTCGTCGGAGGTTGGACTAACGGCTATGACTGGAACGGGGTATGGCAGAGCAGCTACAACTGGCCGGGTTGCGGGTTGAATAACTCCATGACCGACCGCGAGTTCGTTACGACATTGTGCAATTACGTGGTAGACAACGTCGCCGTGTTTTACAAGGCTCAACCTCAGTACCACGCCGGTTGGCAGAATCGGTACAGAAACGAACTCAAAGATTGTCTATCCATACTCAAAGAGGACGGCTGGGTCAGGGCTGGCTCCGAGTGGAAATATGCCGAAGAGGGCGTTTATGTCACCAACGATTGGAGGAGCATCGGGGGTGCTTGGTATTGGTTCGGTTCTAGCGGAAATGCCGCTCGTTCAACGTTTGCCCAGGTCGACGGCTTATGGTATTACTTTGACGACTCTTGCGCCATGGTAACTGGCTGGGTTTCCGATGCTGGCCATTGGTACTATATGAACGGATCGGGCGTCATGCAGAGCGGATGGGCCCCCATTGACGGTCACTGGTACTTCCTCAACCCCGAGCATGATGGCTATTTCGGAGCCATGGCTACAGGCTGGCTTCTTGAAGGCGGCGAATGGTATTGGCTTGCCAGTGATGGCGCCATGCGAAATGGATGGGAATACATAGACGGAAAATGGTACTGGTTCGATCGCTCTGGCGTTATGGCCAAGGGCATCGTTCAGATCGGCTCTGACGTGTATTGGCTTTCCGATACTTCAGGCGCAATGCAAACCGGCTGGCTTGCCATCCAAGGGAAATGGCACTATTTCACCGAAAGCGGCCGAATGGCTACTGGATGGGTTTCTGTCGGTGGCGCCTGGTATCTTCTTGACGATGAGGGCTCCATGCTAACGGGATGGCAGCTAGAGGGCGATGCGTGGTATTACTTCGCCGGGAGCGGCGCCATGCAGTCTGGCTGGAACTTTATTAACGGGGACTGGTATTTTCTCAATACGAAGCACGACGGATTCTTTGGCGCCATGCTGACCGGTTGGCAGAAAGATGGTGGTTTGTGGTACTTCCTTAACGAATCTGGCATCATGCGCTCCGGATGGATTTTTGTCGATGGGTCGTGGTATTTGCTCAATGACAAGGCGGACGGTTCCTGCGGCGCCATGCTGACCGGCTGGCAACTCGTTGACGGGAAGTGGTATTACATGAGAGCCTCGGGGTTATGGAGCGCAACTGCTGGATCGGGGACTACTACGTTGCGAATGATGGTTCCATGGCCGTTGACACTTGGATCGACGGATATTACGTCGACAGCAGCGGCAAGTGGGTCCCTGGGAAGACGCGATAATAACCGATTAAGCATGCTTGCCGTGATTATCGAGTCCGGCATGATGAAAATAGGACGACCCTTGCTCTTGAGCGCGAAAGAGATGCCAAGAGCAAGGGCGTCCTTGTTTCGGCATCTGATGCTGGAACAAGGACCGAGTGTTGGTCGGTTAGTTCTTGTTCTTGATTGCGCAGGGAAGGAATTCGATGCGTTCCGATGTCGAGTGCGCGTAGGTCGAGCTACTTCTTTTTGCGCTTCTGTTCGATTGCGCTTAGGGCGACCATGCTTGCAATTCCCGCAAGATAAGAGACGATGACCGAAAAGCTCACGCCGTTTCTCCGTAAAGCGGTACGAGGAAACGCGACGAGGGAATGGCAACGGCAAGCGAAATCACATTGCCTATGAGTGCGTTTTTGAATTGGCGGATGGTTACAAGCAGGTCGTTTGCAAACCACAACAATGCCGAAACCGCCGTCATGACGGAGACGGGCAGGATGAGGTCAAGATGCGCAGAGATGCTTTCTCCAAATACAAGAGGGAGAATCCACGGGCCGAGCAACATATACCCCGCAATTCCTGTAATTCCAAGTGCCGCAATCGCCGCAAGCGCACGGCCGAACAGCTTACGAAAGCCCGTTATATCACCGCTGATATAATGTTGAGAAAAAAGGCTGAGCAAAGGATTGTAAATGTAGCTTGCGCCCATTTGGATGACGGCTGCCGGAGCTGCTATTGACGCGTATACGCCAAGCGCTGCGTCGCCGCCTAGGATGGAGAGGTATTGGCGCGGCACCGAGGGCACTACCGCGCAAGCGATCGCCGCCAGAACGATGGGCAGACAGTAGGCCAGCAGATGCAGGACCTTCTCCTTGGCTATCCCCAGCTTTATCTGGGAAAACATGCGTGTTCTAGGAAGGTCGTAAACCAATCCCACGATACACGTCACAACAAGCATCCCTGCAATGGCCGCTTCGATGGAGCTGATACACGCGAGTACTGCGCAAAAAACGACAAATGTGCCAATGCCCTGGAGCATAAGGGATTTTCCTATGTAATCCATGCGCATGTTCAGCTGGTCTTCGCCGTGGAGGACATCTATAACCAGCGATGCGATTTTAAAAAGCGCATAGAGAAGGATGGCGACGAACGTGCTGCTTGGGCAAGTCAGCGCCGCATAGACCAAGCATCCTGCGAACGCGGCGGCACAGGTGATTATGCGAAACGTAGCGTATTCGCCAAGTGTGTTTTCGCGCTTGACATCGGATACCTGGTAGGTATACATGCGGTATATCGCCAAGGGCGAAAAGATATTGAACACCGTCATGGCAAGCGCAAGGACGCCGGCTGCATCATAGCCTGAAGACAGGCGCACGATAACGATGGTGATGGCCCACTGCAGCGCAAGATAGGTAAGCGATCCAGCGGAATTCCAGAGCATGTTGCGCCCGATGCTTAATTCGGCAGGTTTCTTTTTACTAGGCGCGTCCATCGGGTCTCCAGTAGGCTTCGAAATCGTGCGCTGTCCGCTTCTCGACAGGCGGCAGGGTCATATAGTCGTCGTAAAGAGACGTCAGATATGCGTCGTAGTCGCGCGGGGCAAAGAACAGCTCGCCTTCGAATTCCACCTCGATGGAGTCGAGCACGGAAGAGGGCTGTCGTTCGCGCGGCCCGTAGCCGAACAAGAGCATTCCGCGGTCGGTGCAGGCTCCGTCTCCTGCATTGCGCGCGATTTTGTCCATCTTCGCTGCGGCGGTATAAATGTCGATTTTTTCGAAAAGGGGTGTTGTCAGCTTCTTGATGAGTTTGCGAGTGGCTGACGTTGCCGTTTCTGGATTCGCCGTCGCAAGCGCATACAGCATCTGGTAACGATTGCAGGTTTTGAAAGGCCTGTCGTTTGCGGGGAGTAGGTCAAGCGGGAAGATATCGACCCAGACACCCGTTTGGTAGCGTGGGTTTACGTACTTCTCGAATACGACAGTGCGGGGGTCGACCACCTTGAAGAAAGGGTAGATCGAACTTTTATCGCGATGGGAAAGCAGCTTGAATTTCCCCGAAGAATGGAGAGGGTATTCGACGAAGAAGCGTTCGTAGTCTTCGCGCGGCATGGCTATATCGATGTCGTCGTCCCAAGGAATGAATCCTCGGTGGCGTATTGCCCCAAGCAGCGTGCCGGAATTGAGCTGATAGCGCAGATCGCACTTGCGGCAGAAGGCGTCAATATCACGAAGAATATCGAGTTCGATTTGCTTTACCTGGTCTAGGGCGATTGGTTGCATCGGGGTCTCTTATCTATAGACGGTTTTGACGAGGATGTAGGCGGGAAGCCAGGCGAGTGCCGTGACGAATCTATGCGGCGAAGCGGCCGATCCGTGCTTCGTGTTACTCAAAATGCATCCGACCTGATAGAGGATTGAGTTGTAGAACTGTAGATAGAGCGTATCGGAATATCCGATGTACATGAGCTTGAGCTTTTTGTATCCGATCGGGTTTTCTTTCGTCACCTTGCGAACGTTGCTCGTGTAGCCGTCGGAAAGGTATTCGCGCGTCATGAGGATTTTGTCGACAACGCGCAGGCAATAGTGCTGGTCTATCTGATGGTACACATAGGGTTCGGCGATGAATTTCTCGCCAGGCTCTACGTCGAAGGGGAATTGTTTCAGGATTTCCGTCCTGTAGATCGGGGCGGAGTCGCCCTTGTGACCGTATTTATAGTACAGGTCCCAAAACGTTAGGGTGCTTACCCCTTCTGGCATAGAGGTGCCAAGAGGTTTTCCGTCGCGCCCCCCGCACAGGCCGATAAGACCGGCGATCCTTCGGTCGCTTGCCGCATCGCTCCACTGGCGTTCTATTTCTTCGGTGACATGCGGCGGAAGCACGTCGTCTGAATCGACGCAGAAGAAAAGCTCGTTTTCGCAATGCGCCACTCCGGTATTGTGAGCGCGTTGCTTCCCGCCGTTTTCTTGCTTGATGTACTCGATCGGAAACGGGCTGGCTGCCATGAAGCTCTCGACGACTTCTTCAGTATTGTCGGTAGACCCGTCGTCCACAATGAGCCATCGAAAGTTAAGGGCCTTTTGTTGCTTGAGGCTCTCGAAAAGGTTCGGCAGGCAGAATGCCCGCTCGTATGTGGGGGTGAAGATGCATAGTAATTCCATGTCGTTCATGCTATGGAACGCCGTCATTTTACGCAAGGGCGTGTATGCTTATTCTTCGTTTCGACACGACGGTTTCAAAGCCGCCTTGTTTCTGCGGCATTGGGGCGGCTTGGGTGCGGCTTTGCCCGTGCGGCCCATCCGTGTCGCGGGGTTGCTTTTGGCGGGCTGAGGAAAGGGGAGTGACCGCGTGGAGGATTCTGCGGCATTGAAAAAACTCCAGTCCATCGAGCTGGAGATTTTACTTACGGTCTCGGATTTTTGCAAAACCCACGGTATTTCATGGTTTATGGACGCGGGAACGCTTCTCGGGGCGGCGCGTCACGGCGGATTCATTCCGTGGGATGACGATATAGACATCGGGATGTTGCGTCAGGACTACGATCGCTTCGTGGATCTCGCCCAACACGGTTTGCCCGACGGCTACGAGCTGCAGACGTTCGAAAACAACGAAGCGTTCGCGGGGCACTTCGCAAAGGTGTGCAAGACGGGTACGGAATTTCGCACAAAAGAAACCGCGGAGGCCGGTAATCGCCAGGGAATCTTCATCGATATATTTCCCTACGATACGCTTGCGGAAGATGCCGCCGTGCGTAGCCGCCAGCAGAAGCGTTCGTGCTTGTGGCAATCTCTTTCATACCTGTATCACGCGAAAACGATCACCGTTCCTCACAAGGGCGTTCTCGGCGCCGTCGAACGTTTTGGATGCCGTGTGTGCCATGTTCTCGTGAGGGCGTTTTTTACGAGGGCCCGCATCGCACAAGGTTCCGAACGGGCGCGTTATGCGTCGGTCCCGCAGTCGAACGAGTGCAAGATCTTAGCATGGGCGCCGATGGGCCCTTGTCCGATAGACGGCCTGATCCGCACGTCTTCCGTGTCGTTTTGTGGGCACGATCTGCCTGTGCCGCTCGATTACGAAGCGCATTTGAGCAATATGTATGGCGACTGGCGCACGTTACCTGCGCCCGAGGATAGGCGGACCCATCTTCCGCAGTTCATTGATTTCGGGGACGGTACGCTATGGTGTGAGGAGGAGCGCCATGGAGCGTAAGCGGTATGCGATCTTTTCGGCTCAGTTTCTTCCTCATATTGGCGGCGTGGAATTCTACACGGACAATCTTGCGCGCGAACTTGCGCGAAGGGGCCACGAGGTCGTGGTGGTCGCAAGCGCTATGCCGGATGCTCCCGAATACGAAGTGACCGAATCCGGCGTCGAGGTATTCAGGCTTCCAAGCTTTCAGCTTATTGGCGGGCGTATGCCCGTGCCGCGCCGCAACGGCTCCTTTCGCCGCCTGCTGAATGAAGTCTCGTCTCGTTCCTATGACGGTATCTTGGTGAATACGCGCTTTTACCTTCACTCTCTTGTTGGTTTGAAGATGGCAAAGCGTCTTGGCCTGTGTCCTGTTCTGTGCGAGCACGGTTCCGCGTATCTTACGTTTGGCAACGCATTGTTGGATAAGGCCGTTGTGGCGTACGAGCATATAATAACCGCGCTGGTCAAGCGTTATTCGCCCGATGCGTATGCGGTATCCGGTAAAGGCATTGCGTGGTTGCGCACCTTCGGTATTCAGGCGAAGGGGCTGCTGAGCAATTCCATCGATGCGGATGCCTTCGTGGCCCAGGCGTCTTTTCGCGATTTTCGCGCGGAGCTCGGCGTTGCCCGCGATGCGCTTCTGGTTTCGTTCGTGGGCAGGCTTGCGCCCGAAAAAGGCGTCGCGTCGCTGCTCGAGGCCATGTCGGTGCTCGAGAAGGAAGGCGTTGCGGCTCTTTTGGTCATGGCGGGGGACGGCCCTTTGCGCGGGATGGTGGAGCAATGCGGTCTTGAGAACGTGAAGTTCGTAGGACCTCTCGATAGGGGCGATGTTGCGGCTTTGCAGCTTCAGGCCGATGCGTTCTGCCTGCCGAGCAGGTCGGAGGGTTTCGACCGCCCTGCTTGAGGCTGCGAGCTGCGGGGTCGCGCCTGTTGCCACCGACGTGGGGGGAGTGCGGGAAATCGTGGCGGACGATTCGTACGGAATCGTGCTTGCAAACGCGTCTTCAGACTCTATCGCGCAAGCCTTGCGCCTTTTGGCGAGCGACCGAACGTATACGAGGCAATGCGCGAAGCGATGCGCGGCACGCGTAAGGGATCGGTTCTCCTGGGCGCATACCGCCGATGCTTTTATCGAAGCCTGCGAGAGAGCCCGTCGTTAGGCTGCGTTGTTCTTCTCGGAATCGCGTTCGTGCCTGTCGAGCGCGATTTCTTGCGCGAGCGTATCAACCTTTCTGCGCAAAAGGCTGACTTTCGCGGTAAGGGAGAACATGCGGTAGAGCAGGATGGCGATGATGGCGAAAAAGACGAAGTTCGACGGAGAGTCGAATCCGAGCAGGTCTGATACTGCGTAGGAGACGGCCGGCACGATAGCTATCAGCACCAGAATGGCGCTGAACGCGAGCCAGAACAAGGCGTCCGAAGCCTCGAATTTCGACTTCTTGATTCTGCGTATGACGAAAAGGAGCACCAAGATGGCGCTGATGATGAGGATGATCCTTAGCGTTATAGACATGATCTAGCTCCTGAACCACTGGACGAACAGGATGGAAATACAGGCTCGCGCCATGTATTCGATAGAGCGTCCGAGCGTGAGATAGCTTTCGCCCGCTTCGCGCTCGCGCATGCGGACTTGCACTTCTTCTACGTGGGCCCCTTTGCGTATCAGGTATGCAAGGGAGTCGGGCTCCGGTCCGAAATCTGGCTTTTCGCTAAAGCATGCGATCATGGGGCGGTTGAAGAGCCTCATTCCCGATGTGGGGTCTTTAATGGAGGCTCCTGTAGTGATTTTGATGATGGCCGATATGAGGTTCGATCCCAGCATACGAAGAGAGGCGGGCTTGCTTTCGGTGACGAAGCGCGAGCCTATGATAATGTCCGCCTTCGTTTCTTCCATGGTGCGCACCATGGAAGAAATGTATGAAGGGATATGCTGCCCGTCCGCATCGAACTGGATGGCGGCGTCGTATCCGTTTCGTAGGGCATATTTCATGCCGGCCTGAAAGCCCCCTGTTAATCCGATGTTCACGGGAAGGTCGAGCATGGTGTATCCGTGCTCGCGGCAAAGAGCTTTCGTATTGTCCTTGGAGCCGTCGTTCACGATGACGTAGTCTATCCCCGGCGCTTCGCGCTCGAGCTCTTCAATGGTGGAGACGATCGAGTCTTCCTCGTTGTAAGCGGGTATGATGACAAGGAGTTTCATAGGCCATTTTCTCTTTATACACAGATTTGCCTATAATAGCACGTTACGCCAGGCTCATGCGCGCTGTCGTTGTGCGGCGCGATGCTGCTCGCCGTTGCTGCAAAGGCGGGTGCCGTGCGCTGGGCTTTCTTGCACGAAGATTTCAACGGATGGTTTTACATGTGGTGTGACTTTGTATGGTGCGCGCTTGCTGCGACGCTGTTCTTGGCGCTTCCGGGCGTATTGCTGTGCCGCGCGTTTCGCTTCGACGCAGCGGCTTCCCTGTGCTGTTCTTTCATGGCGGCTACGGCGCTGTATGCCGTGCTGGCTATGGTGCTGCCTTTGGTGGGGGTAAAAGCGTCGTGGGTTGTTTTGCTGTGTCTTGCCCTGGCTTTGGCGGCATGTGCCTGGGCTGTCTCGCATTTTTGCGCGCGAGGAGCGGCGGTTGTTCTTACGGGCGATGCGCTCAGGCGCGTATGCCGCGGTCGATTGAGCGGCAACGCGGGACTTGTAGTTCTCTACGGTGCGATAGGCGTCGCCGTCGTGTCCGTCATATTCGTTTGCAACATATCAAGCCCTGATGCCTTTTGGCGCGCATGGGATAACGTGCATCATCTCAGTTCGGTTCGCGCGTTCATGGAGTCGGGCAACTTTTCTTCGCTGACGACTACCTCGTATGCGACGGCCGCCGATGCGGCCGTGACTCCTTTTCCGGGGGAGGCGATGTTCTACCCGTCCGCCTGGCATTGCCTAGTCGCAATGGTTGCGCAGGCGGTAGGGGCGCAGCCCGCGCTTGCGGCAAACGCTGTGAATGCCGTTTTTATGGGCGTTGTTCTTCCCCTGAGCATGTTTGCCCTTCTAAGGCGTCTGCTTCCGGCGTCCTTGTCTGTGTTGGCATGCGGCGCGGCCTGCGTCCTTGCCTTTGGAACGTTTCCGTGGGGCTTTTTGACGTTCGGCCCTTTGTATCCGAACCTCATGTCGTATGCGCTGCTTCCTGCGGCGGCCTTTGCATTTCTTACCGTCTTCGATAGGGGGGTCAGCCGCGGCAGACGTTCTGCAAACATCGCCTTTTTCTTTATCGGTCTTGTTTCCTTGGAAATTTCCAACACGAACGC
>JBKTHK010000050.1:0-15122 GCA_047240885.1 Slackia sp.
TGGAATTTCTTTCGCAGCGTGCGGCTTTGCCGTCCTATAGGTTTATGCAGATAGGAACGCCGTTTCCGTTCCCCGCCATGGCGGCTTCGGCATTTCTCGAAGGCCTCGAGCGCGTCATTGTGTTCGAAGAGCTTGATCACGTGATTGAAGACGAGCTTGTGCGCCTTGTGGGCTTGCGCGCCATGCGAGGGCTTTCTCCCACGCGCGTATGCGGCCGTCGAAGCGGGGACGCCCGCACGGCGGGGGAGAATTCTGTCGAAGACATCTTCGAGCGGCTTGAGCGTTTCTTTGCCTGTGCCGAACTCGAGGAGGAAGGGCTCAGTGGTCTCGACCTGGAGGTCGCTATCGAGGAGCAGGTCGTCCCTCTTTCGGAGGCTCAGCCTGCGGACGTCGAGCTTCCTGTCCGTCCGCCAGTCCTGTGCGCCGGATGTCCTCATCGTGGAGCGTTTTATGCCGCCAAGCAGGCTCTCAGGAAAATGCGCGCCCGCGGCGTGCTCTCGGGCGATATCGGATGCTATACGCTCGGCAACGCTGCGCCGCTTGACGCGGTGGACACGTGCCTGTGCATGGGAGCGGGCATCACCATGGCGCAAGGCCTGGGAATCGTGGAGCCCGACGTTCGTCAGGTCGCGTTCGTGGGCGATTCCACGTTTTTCGCAAGTGGTTTGACAGGCATCGCGAACGCTGTATACAGCCAGCACGACATCACCGTGTGCGTCCTGGACAATTCGACCACGGCCATGGCGGGCGGGCAGCCCCATCCCGGCATCAGGGCGCACGCTCATGGGAGGACAGTCGGAGCCGCTTTCGATCGAGGCCGCGCTTGAGGCCCTCGGGGTTGCGTGTATCGAGCATGCGAACCCGCATCGTTTCGAAGAAAGCGTCTCGGCGGTGATGCGCGCTGTGAAGCACGTCGGTCCTTCGGTCGTTATTTTCAGAGCCCCGTGCGTTAATCTGATTAAGCCTGAGGCGTCGGTTTCCATAGACGCCGAGGGCTGCACGGGCTGCAGGAAGTGCATCACTTCGATCGGGTGTCCGGCTATCGGCTTCGACGGTGCAAAGGCCTACATCGATGAAACGCTTTGTGTTGGGTGTGGGCTGTGTGTCCAGGTGTGTCCGTTCGACGTCATCAAACAGAACTAACGCGGTCTTCGGCGGACGCTTTGACGGGTGCTCTGTTGAGCTGGTGGTCACACGGCTCGTTCGAGGCGTCGCTTCGGGCCGGCTTTCGAAAGGGGAGGCAATGAAGAACATCGTGCTTACCGGCATCGGTGGGCAAGGAACCGTGCTTGCCGCGAAGGTGCTCGCTCAGGCGGCCCAATCGAAAGGCTGGCACGTGCGCACGGCCGAAACCATAGGCATGGCCCAGCGAGGCGGCAGCGTGGTCTCTCATGTGCGCATGGGTGACGAAGGCGAGCGTGTTGCAGCGCCGCTTGTTTCGAGGGGCCAGGCCGATGTGTTGATTTCCTTCGAGCCGGGGGAGGGCGCTCGTATGTGCGGCGTGCTTAAGCCCGAAGGCGCCCTTGTGACCGCATCGCGTGTTGTTCAGCCGGTTACGGCTTCGTTGTCAAAAGCAACATACGAAGCGAACAGCGTTCTTCGCGCCCTGGTTGCCCGCGAAGGGAGCACGGTTATTGTCGACGAGTGCCCCATCCTCGAAGAGGGTCGGCAATGCGAAGTGCCTCAATATGATTCTGCTCGCCTCGGCGGTTGCCACGGGGGCGCTGGATCTGTCTCTCGACGAATTGAAGGGTGCGGTACGCGCCTGCGTGAAACCGCGCTTCGCGGAAATGAACATGCGCGCCATAGATGTTGCGTATCGAAACATGCACTAAACGTCGCTGATTGCGTATTTCCAACGGCCTTACCCCGATGCGAAGAAGGGAGATTCGTATGGGTTTGTTTGCGAGGAAGAAAAAAGAGCCTCTTTTTATAAAGGCGCAAGACCTCGCGTCGATTATCAAGTCCGACTACGGGGAGGGCTATGCTTTTTCTCTTGCTGAGGTAAGGCTTGATGGCGCGTCTCATGTTCTTGGGTCTTACGTTCTGCCAGATTGCGAGGAATGCCGGGAGAACATTCGTTTTGCATTCGATGGCGCAACATACGACACGTATGAAGAATTTGCTTCCAATGCAACCATGGGCGGTGTGCCTCTGGGCGAATCGGAGGCTGTGCTTGAAGTTGTGAAGGCGGGAATCATAGACGGTGATGCGGCTCTTAAGACCCCCTGGGGCGATACGCGCCTGGCAAAAAAGGCCATCAGGCGATAACGAATGATTTTTCGCATTGCCGGGAAAACGGTGGAGCAGTCGAAGTCGCGGCGCAAGGTGATTTTGAATAAAATATAATTACGAACTGGGAAAATGCAAAGATTACCCTGGCAGGGTAATAGCCAATAATGCGTTTTACCCCCACACTGCCGTCAAGGTTTCAGTTGAATCAGATACGGACAGGAGGGGGACATTACCGAACAGGACAAGCATGGCGCTTTCGGCGGCGAGGCCGAAAGCGGTCGCGTTTCCGATGCGCAGCATACGTCGCAGCCTACGGCCAAGATGACCCGAAAGAACAAATGGATTATCGTGGGCGTGGTCGCGGCGGTGCTTGTGGTGGCAGGCGCGGGATTCTGGGTATGGCACGAACAGCCCAGCTTCTGCAATGCCATCTGCCACAGTCCCATGGACAAGTATGTCGAAACGTATTACGAAGGCGATCCGGGCAAGCTTGTGACCGCCCACGCCGAAGCGGGCGATGCGTGCCTCGACTGTCATGAGGCGGAAATTACCACGCAGGTTTCCGAGGTTATGGCATGGGTTTCCGACAGCTCACCCCATGAGCGAAGACGGTTTGCTCGCTACGGGCAAGGAGTTTGCCACTGAAGAGTTCTGCACGAACGGCGATTGCCACAACATGACCGACGTCGTGAATTCCACATGGGGCTTCGCAGGAAACGACGAGAAGTACAACCCCCATTCTAGCCATCAGGATAACAATCTCGAATGCGGCGATTGCCACAAGGTCCACGAGACCAGCACCTTGTATTGCGCAAAATGCCACGACATGAATCTTCCTGAAGGGTGGGAGGCCACGAATGAATAACGTAGCAGGGATTTCGCGCCGCAACCTCTTCAAAGCTGCCGGCGTCACCGCGATTGCCGCCGCCGCGGCGGGAACGCTCACGGGATGCGGCAAGGGCTACATCAACGACGCCGAGGACAAGAATCTGACGACTCAGGCTCCTGCAGGACCGAGCTGGCTTGGCTCCGCCCCGGAAATCGCGCAGTCCGATATTACCGAGACGATCGACACCGAAGTCGTCGTGGTGGGATGCCGCACGGGCGGCCTGCCCGCAGTCATCTCTGCGGCCGAAAACGGCGCCAAAGTACTCGGCATCGAGCAGATGAGCTCCATAGCCACGCCGCGCGAGGACTTGGGCGCAATCAACTCTCGTTACCAACTTGCAGCCTTCGAGGGGTTTCCTCAGTTTGAGATTGACAAGATGGAGGCCATGGAGGATATCGTCCGCTACGCGAACGGCTTCGTGAACTACGATCTCATCAAGCTGTGGGCCGACGAATCGGGTGCGATGATCGATTGGATCGCCGATATCGTAGAGCGCAACGGCGAGTTCAAGATGTGGTTCGAGGGCTCTATCGGAACGGAGAATACCGGTGCGCGCGATAAGGCATGGGCAACGGGCCATAGCCCCGAAAAGCTCACCGACGACGAGGCCGTGACGTTCGGCACCTGCCTGCGCGATTACGCGATCGAGCTGGGCGCCGAGTTCCGCTACGATACCATGCTGGTGAAATGCGAGCAGAATTCAGACGGCCGCGTGACGGGTGTGATCTGCCAAGACGGAAACGACCTCCACTACATTCGCGTCAACGCCAGCAAGGGCGTCATCCTGGCAACAGGCGGCTACGTGTCCAACACCGAGATGGTGGAGGCGCGCCAGGCTTGGAACAACCGATTGAAAATCAACGTCCCCGTGGGCGGCAGCTGCACGGGAGACGGCATCAAGGCGGCTATGTGGTGCGGCGCCTCCATCGATCCGCTGGGTTGCGCCGTCACTTTCAACCGCGCATGCTGCAAGCCCGATGAAGTTGCGGGAAGCGATCTGAAGGGCAAATGGTTCTGGTTTGGCGAGCAGCCGTTCTTGAAGGTGAACCTCAACGGTAAGCGCTTCTGCAACGAAAGCGGCCCGTACGATTACATGCTGCATTCCGCCTACATGCAGCCGTATCATACCTACGTTGACATTTGGGACTCCGACTATGTCGAGCAGGTCAAACAGCTCAACGAGGTCGGGTGCTGCCGTCTGTATCCTTTCGACAACGGTGCGCCGTCCAATATGCCCGTCTCGCTGATGGGGAAGAAGTTCGAAGAGCTCGAGGAGGCCGGCTACATCCAGAAGGCCGACACCATGGAAGAGCTTGCCGAAAAGCTGAACCTTCCCGTCGAGGCGACGGTTGAGACGTGGAACCGTTACAACATGTTTGCCGAGCAGGGCAAAGACGAAGACTACAACAAGGAGCCTTATCGCCTGACCTCTCTGACCCATCCGCCGTATTACGGCGTGCGCACGGGTTCGTGGTTCCTGGCGACGATTGACGGCATCAGCATCAACACCGACATGCACGCCGTCGACGAGGCCGGCAAGCAGATTGAGGGCTTGTTCATGGTCGGAAACGACTCGGGCGGGTTTTTCTCGGTGAGCTATCCCAACCTTATGACGGGTCTTGCCGCAGGTCGCACGATGACGTTCGGCCGTCGCGCCGGCATGCTGGCCGCTCAGGGCAAATAGCGGCTCGGACGCGTTTGATTGATATTCGGGCTTTTCGGCCGGAGGTGCTGCTTTGCACGCCTCCGGCATTCTCGTGTTTGCGGGAAAGGGTAGGCTACAATGGCTGGTGCTACGAATGCGACGATGGGTGGGGTATGGCTGCGTTTACGAATCGCGAGCAAGCGGCCGCAAGGGCCGAAGGCGAAAAGAGCCCGAGCGGGCCTGCGCCGGGCGATGTTTCGGCTCGTCTCGATTCGGAGGAGAAGGTTTTCTTCATGCGTTCGGCGCTTGCGCTTGCCCTTCTGCTGCTTTCGTCGTCGGCGATGAATGCGGCGGTCTTCCCCCTGTTCGACGGCGTTTTCACATACGCGCGAGATGTGTCCGTGTTCGCGAACGCCGTTTTCCTGGTTGCCGTTGGCCTGTGGGCGTCTTTCTCTCCCGACCGCCTTCGGGCGAATACGGCTAACGCGGCGGCGTTCGTTTTGTTTCTGCTCGGAGGCGTTCTGCTTCCTGTTGCTTTGGCCTTGGAAAATGCCGCGCTTCTGGTCGTGTCGTCGTGCGTCCTTGCCGTGGCTCGCGGGTGGGCTTCTCTTTGTGTGGGGCTTTTCCTTTCCCGGCTGTCGGCCGATCGCATTGTCCCTGCGGTGGTTATGGCTTTTCTGGCGTATTGCATCGTCGACATGGCGCTGTGGTTCGTGCCCGGGTTTGCGGGCGTATCCGCGTTTATCGTCTGCGCGCCGGTGGCGTTGGCCCTTTCCCTCAGGGAATCGCGCGAGGTCATAGAGGCGGCCTCTGAGGGCGGGGCGCCTGCGGATATGGCAATCACGCAGCCGTCTTCGTTCTTGCCGTTGGCGGGAACGTTCTTCGTCTGTCTTTTCCTGTTCAGAATTGCTTTCGGCTACTCCCTGCGCTTCTTCGAGCACGGCGGGGTGCCGCTGCCGGGGTTTGTCGGGGCGGTCCGTCGTCTTCCTTGCTGCGGCGGTTGTCGTGTTCTCCCGCGGCCGATTCTTGCCCGATCTGGCAACGCAGCTTTCGGTTCTTCTTGTGCTGGCCGGCTTTTTCGTGGCGTCGGGCTTTGGTGCCGCTTCGGCCGAGATGAGCGTCGGTTTGCTGTCCGCCGGCAACACGCTGTTCGACATGGTTGCATGGAGCGTCCTTGCCTCCGTTGCCATGCGAAATGTTCACGGATCGATGGCCGTTATTGCGTGGGGCCGCGGCGTGTCAGGGATCGGCACGATTGTCGGAGCTGCATTTGGCGTGTGGTCGACAAAGGCCTTCGCGGATAACGAGCACGCGGCAATCCTCGTTGCCGGCGCCTTCGTTCTTCTTTTCGTCGGCTACGCCCTGATAGGGTTGAAGGATTTCAGCTTCGCGGGAGCCGTAGAAGGAGTGGTTCCTTTGGTTGAGGAGCCCGAGGCGAAGGCTTCCGAGGAGGAGTTTGAAGAACGGTGTGCTGCCATTGGCGATCGCTGCGGCCTCACGCCTCGCGAGCGCGAGGTGTTCGCCATGCTGGCCCGCGGCCGTAACAGGGAATACATCCAAGAGCAGCTCGTGGTATCGCGCAACACGGTGAAAGCGCATGTGAAGCATGTGTATGCGAAGCTTGGGATTCATACGCATCAGGAGCTTCTGGATATGGTGGAGGGCAATCGGATTTGACGGGCGTTTCGAGTCTCGGGCTGTCTGATCTCGGGCCGATAGCCTTGCCTTGTCGCCGCTGCGAGAATACCCCTTGCTACTACGGCGCTTTAGCGTACAATAGCGCTATGACTCTGTATGGACATACCCTTTCTTTCGAAGCCGCGCGCATTGCGACGGCTGGTCGATGGCTTTAGCTTCAAGTCTCGTCCGCGAGCTTGAAGCGCCCTCTTTTCCGTCTCTCCGGAATCGCGCCTTCTTCACCACGGCTGCTTCGCAGGTTTTGTCACGTCGTCTTCTTGTGCAACGGCCGAAAATCGCGCGGTTTCGCATTCGCCAAACGAAAGGATTCGTCATGCAATTCGCCGCCGAACAATTCGATCTTCTGAAAAAGCAGCTGAACGGCCTGAAGGAGCGATCTTCTTTTTACGCCCGTAAGTTCGAGGGCATCGATATGGCCGACGTCCAAACCCAGGCAGACTTCGAGAAGCTTCCCTTCTCGGAAAAGGCCGACCTGCGCGAGGCGTATCCGCTGGGGATCCAGGCGGTTCCCGATGAAGAGGTGGTGCGCATTCACTCTTCAAGCGGAACCACGGGTACGCCGGTCATCATCCCTTACACCCAGCAGGACGTGCTTGATTGGGCGGAGATGTTCGCGCGCTGCTACGAGACCGCGGGCATCACCAACAAAGACCGCATTCAGATTACGCCGGGCTACGGTTTATGGACGGCCGGCATAGGCTTTCAGCTCGGTGCCGAACGTCTGGGAGCCATGGCCATCCCCATGGGCCCCGGCAATACCGAGAAGCAGCTCAAGATGATGCAGGACCTGGGAAGCACGGTCATCACGGCTACGAGCTCGTATGCGTTGCTGCTTGCCGAGGAAATCAACAAGCGCGGCCTGCGCGATCAGCTGAAGCTGAAGAAGGGCGTCATTGGGTCTGAGCGCTGGGGAGACAAGATGCGCGCTCGCATTTCCGATGAGCTGGGCGTGGAGATTTTCGACATCTACGGCCTTACGGAGATATACGGCCCTGGCATCGGCATTTCATGCTCGGCGCATAACGGCATGCATATCTGGAGCGATTTCATCTACGCGGAGGTCATCGACCCGAAGACGGGCGAAGTGCTGCCCGACGGCGAGGTGGGAGAGCTGGTGCTCACCACGCTGCGCAAGCAGGGTGCGCCGCTTATCCGCTATCGTACGCACGACCTTACGCGCATTATCCCGGGCGAGTGCCCGTGCGGCCTGAAGCATCCGCGCATCGACACGCTGGTGGGCCGCACCGACGACATGGTGAAGGTGAAGGGGTGCAATATGTTCCCCGCGCAGATCGAAGAGGTCATCAAATTCACCGAAGGTACCAGCTCGGAGTATCAGGTCATGATCGAGGCCGTCAACGGCCGAGATGTGCTGACCGTGCTCTTCGAGACGCCGCTCGAAGGCGAGGAGAAGACGCGTTGCGAAGAGCAGCTGGCAGCCATCTTCAAAGCGAAGATCGGCTGCACGCCCGAGGCGAAGGGCGTGCCTATGGGCGAGCTCCCTCGTTCCGAGAAAAAGACCAAGCGCATTTTCGACAGCCGCTACTAAACGAATGGGGCCGCCGGCGAACAAGCCTGGCGCCCCCATTGCTTGCCGTACGAAATCGCTACGAGGGCGTACCGGACCCTCGTTTGCCTTCCTGCTCGTCTTTGAGGGCTCGCGGGTCGAAGGAGTCAACCAGGTCCGCCAGCTCCTGCTTGCGGTGTATATCGAGTTTTGTGTAGATGCGTTTGCTGTGCGTTCGGATGGTGTTTTCCGAAACGAGAAGCGTTTCCGCAATGCGGGCCACGGTGTTGCCGCGCGCGATAAGCTCCATGACTTCCGCTTCGCGGTCCGAGAGCTTGTAGTGCTTCTTCACGAGGGCGCACTGCTTCGAAACGCGATCCTGATAGCCGCGGGCCTCGCCTTCGTCTTCCGCGCTTGCGCTCGGCCGTTTGCGTTTTGCGGGAGCCGCCGCCGTAGGGATGAGCTCGATGCGCTCGGCGCGTGCGCGGTTCGGCGAAAGTGCTTGCTTGAAGCCGCCTTGTCCGACGAAGTATACAAGGGCAAGAAGGTATACGGAGAACAGCGCTATGGACGTGAGGGGCTGCAGGCCCAGTTCGTTGAGGCTTCCGGCAAAGATACCCATGATATAGCCGACGTCGTGGAGCATGTACACGATGCCGCCGAAGAACCCGTAGATGAAGACGGGATTGATGCCGCGTTCCCTCGAAGCCTGGGCGCACTGAATCATCATGAGGATGATCGCGCAGTCGTACAGCGCGTAGAGCGCGCCGGCGAAAGGGGCCACGTAGTTTTTGCCCAGGAAGGGGAGAAGCACGAACGCGCTGATGACGAAGGGGAACAGCACGCGAAAAGCGGACGAGACGCTGAGCTGGAGGGATTTTCTCTGCCAGGTGGCGGCAAACGCTATGCCTGCGATGAACATGCTCGCCATGGAGAAGATGTTCACATTGGCGCCGATTTCGGGTGTTTCCACGGCGATCGATCGGATGACGCCGCATGAGAGAGCGAACGCGCCGATGCAGAACGCGCTTCGCCAGTAGTCCTTAATCGCTTGAAGATAGATGCCGGGATGCTCGCGCGGAAGATCCTCGAACATGGGCTGGTTTAAATCCGTGTTGCGGCTTGTAACAAGAATGGCAAGCGCGAACAGCGGCATGAAAACAAGGGGAATAAGGAATACCGTCACGGCGATGGGAATGAGGTAGAGCGCGAAATATATGACGGGTGCGAACAGCGTTGCCATGATGAGGTCTCGGTTGCCTACCTCTGGCTTTTGCGATGCGAACAAACGCTGCCATGCCATATAGAACCCGGCCGACCCGAATCCTATGAGAGCGCCGCCGGCTATGGCGAGCTTGAGCGCCTCGCCGTCAACGTAGACGGCGGCTATGAGGCAGCACCATCCCAGAAAATACGGCACCCCAGCCGCCCATACGAGAAACTTGCGTGCGGGTCCAGGAAGGAAATACACGCCCAAGGTGCTTGCGAAAGGCTGACGGCGAAGACGAGCGACTGCGCAAGGAAGAAAGACACGACAAAGGTCTGCGTCTGCACTTCCATAGGAAGAAACGGGAAGACCCCGCCCCAGACCGCCGTGGCGTTCACGGCAAGAAAAAGGGCGTAGCCCAGGTTGCTTGCGTTGGGAAGGTACTGAGAATAGCGCTTAGAAAGAGACACGGTGCGTCCTTTTCGTCGTTGAAATCCTATAGGCGAAGTCTAGCTAAATCGACCACGTGCGAAGACGCGTGTGAGCGCGATTTCGCGCAAATATGTGACATTTTACGAATGAATGACGTTAAATGACACGTTGTATGTGACATCACACGGTGCTTTTCGGGGGCATACTCAGAACGTGTTTTCGCCGGTTTTCGGACAGGATGCGAAAAGCGGGTCGTGGTCTGCTCCACGAACCTGCGCCGCCGCATGCCAGCGCTGTCGTTGCGGCTTGCTTGCGGGTTCGCGGCGCAAAGTTGCGCGCCGTTGCGATCCCGTACGAAGTCCGGTGTTGTATCGAGGTTTGGAAAAAGGGGGAGAAATGTCCACGAACACGCATGCCGTGAGCCGTCGTTCGTTCTTGAAGACGACGGGCGCTCTTGGCGCTTTGGCCGTGGCCGCCGGCGGCGCTGCGAGCGCTGACGCCATGTTTGGCGAGGTTCCTGCTGCGTTTGCCGACGCGCAGGAGAAGATCACCTGGGGCCATTGTGCAATCAACTGCCCGGGTCGTTGCTCGCTGAAATTTCATGTGAAAGACGACGAGGTTGCCTGGGTCGATACCTTTACGAGCAAGGATGCCGGTTTCGACGATCCTCAGCCGCGTGCTTGCTTGCGCGGTCGCACGTATCGTCGCTGGCTGGCGCATCCCGACCGCTTGAGCTATCCCATGAAGCGCGTCGGCAAGCGCGGCGAGGGCAAGTTCGAGCGCATCAGCTGGGAGGAGGCCATCGATACGGCTGCTTCCAAGCTCAAAGAGGTCATTGACACTTACGGCAACGAGGCCGTGTACGTTCCGTATGCCACGGGCGTTTCCGCCTCCACTTCTCGTCCGTTCAATCGTATGCTTAGCTTGGTCGGCGGTTATCTGAACTTCTACAACAGCTATTCCACGGCGCAGATTTCCTGCATCACTCCGTATATGTACGGCAGCAAGCAGTCCAGCGGCTCCACGCTTTCGACCGCTGAAGATGCCGAACTCATTCTGCTGTTCGGTTCGAGCCCCGTGGAAACGCGCCAGGGCGGCGCGGTGTCGCACTATGACTGGGCTCATATGCGCGAGAAGACTAATGCGAAAATCTACATCATCGACCCTCGCATGAACGACTCGGTCATGGGTCATTCCGATACGTGGCTGCCGATCAACCCCGGCGCCGATGCGGCGCTCGTTGCGGGCATTGCTCACTATCTGATCGAGCACGATATGGTCGATCTTGACTTCTTGCATACCTATTGCGTGGGCTATGACGAAGAGACCATGCCCGAGGCGTATAAGGGGAAGAACCTTTCCTACTACGACTACATCATGGGCGCAGGCTACGACAAGGTCGAAAAGACCCCTGCATGGGCCGCGAAGATTACGGGCATTCCCGTTGAGACCATTGAAAAGCTCGCATACGAAGTAGGCACCACCAAGCCGCTGTATGTGAACCAGGGCTGGGGACCGCAGCGCCGCTCGAACGGCGAGTGGACTTCGTGGGCCATCATGGCTCTTCCCTGCCTGGTTGGCCAGATCGGCCTTGCCGGCACCAACAATGGCACGCGCGAAGGCTCCAATTCCGTTTCCTTGTCGAGCCTTCCCAAGGGCACCAATCCCGTGAAGAAGAGCATCCCGTGCTTCCTGTTCACTGATGCTATCGATCACGGTCCTGAGATGACGGCGAAAAACGCTGGCGTCAAGGGCGGCGACAAGCTTGAAGTGGGCATTAAATATATGATCAACTATGCTGGCAACTGCCTGACCAACCAGCATTCTGACATCAACAAGGCTCACGACATCCTTTCCGATGAAAGCACGTGCGTATTCATCCTGGGCGTCGACACCGTTATGTGCGATTCCTTGTAATATGCCGACATCCTCCTGCCCGACCTCTTCCGCTTCGAGCAGGTTTCCATGATCGGCACCGGTGGCGACAACGCCTACATGATTGCAGGCCAGCCGTGCACCTCTCCGAAGTTCGAGCGTAAGACCGCGTACGAGATGGCTACGCTCATGGCCGAAAAGCTTGGCGTGAAAGACGAGTTCACCGAGGGTAAGACCGAGGAGGAATTGATCGTCGAGCTGTACGAACAGTCTCGCGAGAAAGACCCCGAGCTGCCGACGTACGAGCAGGCCATGGAGCAGGGCGTGTACGTTCGCCCCGGCAAGAAGAAGGTCTCCATGGAGAAATTCCGTACCGATCCTGTGGCCAACGCGCTCGACACCCCTTCGGGCAAGATCGAAATCTTCTCCGAGAAGCTGCTCCAGTTCACCGATGGCTGGGAGCTTCAGGATGGAGATACGCTTGCAGGCATGGACACGCTGCCCGCTGTTCCCGTCTATATCCCTGAATGGTTCGGCGTTGAATCCACCACCGAGGAGTTCCCGCTTGCTCTGACCGGATTCCATTATCGCGGTCGCATCCATTCCTCCTGGGGCTTCATCGAGGACCTCAAAGAGGTCAATCCTCAGGAAGCCTGGATCAACCCGCTGGACGCGCAGGATCGTGGCATCGCTCAGGGCGATACGATTCGCGTGAAGAATCAGTTCGGCGTCATCGAGCTTCTGGCCAAGGTTACGCCGCGCGTGGTTCCCGGCACGGTCGCGGTGTCTCAGGGCGCATGGCATGACGCCGATATGTTCGGCGATGCTGAGCGCGTGGACAAGGGCGGCAGCATCAATACGCTTACCACCCAGCGTCCCTCCCCGCTGTCGAAGGGCAACCCGCAGCACACCAATATCTGCCAGGTCGAGAAGGTTTCCGCATAAGCGGGCCGTGTGACGAGGAAGGATTGAGATATGACTCAGTATGCGTTCCACTTCGACGCGACGCGCTGCACCGGCTGCAAGACCTGTGAGTTTTCCTGCAAGGACTACAAGGACCTCGGCCTGGGCGTTGCATATCGTAAGGTGTACGAGTGCGCAGGCGGCGAAACGCTGCGCGACGCCGACGGCTGCTTCAAGACGACGTGCTTCAGCTACCCGGTTTCCATTTCGTGCAACCACTGCGACCATCCCTCCTGCACGGAGGTGTGCCCCACGGGCGCTATGCATAAGGACGAAGAGACCGGCCTTGTGAGCGTTGACGAAGGCAAGTGCATCGGTTGCGGATACTGCCACATGGCCTGTCCGTACAATTCCCCGAAGGTCGATCGCGAAAAAGGCCATTCGGTCAAATGCGACGGCTGCGCTGAGCGCATCGCCGCCGGCGAAAGCCCCGTGTGCGTAGAGGCTTGTCCGGCACGCGCCCTTGCATTCGGTACGGTCGAAGACATGGAGAAGCTCGGTGAGCGTGCGAATATCGCCCCGCTGCCGGAGGCTTCGCTGACCACCCCGAATCTGTTTGTAAAGGCGTGCGCCGACGCGCAGCCTTCCGACAGCCGTGCAGGCAAGATTGTGAACCCCTTGGAGGTGCTCTAACATGGAAACCGCTTTGAACGAATTGCCTTTGGCGATTTTCACGACGCTTGCACCGATGGGCGCGGGCGCGTTCGCCGTCCTTGCTGCGGCTTTTTGCACCATGAAACTCGATGACGTCAAAATCAAGGCCATCGACCGCTTCTCCCTTATCCCCCTCGGTTTGATCGCGGTCGGCTTTATCGCTTCGTTCTTCCACCTGGCGTCGCCCCTGAAGGCCTATGGCGTTCTTTCGGGAATCGGCCATTCTCCGCTTTCTAACGAAATCGCGGTCGGCATGGTCTTCTTCGTCGCCGCCATCGTGTATGTGGCACTTGGGCTTGCCGGCAAGCTCTCCGCTTCCGCTCGTAAGCCCTTTGCCCTGGTCGTTGCCGTGCTGGCGCTGGTGTTCTCCCTGTTCACCGGCCTGGCTTATATGATGCCTACCATTCCCTCTTGGGACTCTCCCCTCGTTCCCCTCGAGATGATCGGCTCTGCTCTTCTCGGCGGTGCCTTGCTCGCGCTGGTGGTGCTCGCTTTGGCGAAGGCGTTCGATGGCGTTGACGGCCATGTGATGAAGTCCGTGGCGTTTCTGGCGGGCGTGATCGGCTTCGTCGCTGTTGCCGTTGCCTTGGTCGGTCACTTCGACATGCTCGGAGAGCTGTGGAGCCCCGCTGTTGCCGGCGCTTCTCTGGCCGAGGTTGTTGTGCCGTTTTTGTGGGCGGCTGCGGCATGCGGCGTCATCGGCGTTGCGTGCCTGGGCGCGGCCTCTTTCGGCAAGAGCGTCCTGGTTCCCGCCGGCGTCGGCGCAGTTGCTTCGCTGGTCGGTATTTTCCTGGTCCGATTCGCATTTTATGCGGTCTGGATGTCCATAGGCCTGTAAGAAAGGCTGTATGATGCGAAGGGGCGGCTTATCGTCGCCCCTTTATTTTTTGGCGCGTGGCGCGAAAGGATGCTTCAAATATGTTCGATTATTACGACGAGGTGGCTTTTGTGGGCGCGACCCTCGGTCCGCTTTTTGCCGCCGACCCTGCCGAGGCCTCTTCTGCGTGTCAGGTGGCGACGTTTGCTACATTGGATGTGGATGCGGCCGCTGCGGAGTGGCCCTTTGTTGCCGAAGAGCGTGCGCAAAAGTCGCTCGCGGCTATGCACGAAGGCGCGGAAGACGCCGATAGCGAGGCGCTGGTTTGGGAATATCGCAGGCTTTTCGTTGGGCCTGGTGCCATGCCTGTGCCGCCCTGGGGCTCCGTATATACGGATCGGGAGTGCGTGGTTTTCGGCGAGGCCACGTTGGCTCTGCGTTCGTGGATGAAGCGAAACGGCATCGCTCGCCAAGAAGCCGAAAAGACCCCCGAAGACCACATAGGCCTTATGTTGCTGCTTATGGCGTGGATTGCGGGCCATAAGCCTGAGCTGCTTGAAGAATATCTTCGAGACCATCTTCTGACGTGGTCCTCTCATATGCTCGAAGAGCTCGAGGGCGCGGCGCAGCATCCGTTCTATCGCGGCTTGGCGCAGTTGACGAGGGAGTCGCTTGAAGGCATTGCCACCGAGATGGGCATTCAGGTGGAGTACCCAAGGTTCTATCGATAGGAGCAGGTATGTCTCTTGGGTTCAGCATGGCTCTTGATGAGATCACGCTGGTACTGTTCACCACGCTCGCTCCGACGGGTGCCATGGCATGTGTAATCATGGCGGCAGTGCTGGTCTTCTCCCCGCTGGGAGAGTCTGAGCGCACGCGCGTCAATCGTGCGCTGTGCATTCCTCTCATAGTGGCCATGGTGGGTCTTATTGCTTCGGCAACTCATTTGGGAAGTCCCGCGAACGCGCTCTACGTGCTTCTTGGCGTGGGGCGCTCTCCCTTGTCGAATGAGGTGTTCTGTGCGGGTTTGTTTTTGGCCTCCTGCGGGCTGTACTGGCTGTTCTGCTTCACGGAGAAGCAGTACGTGCGCGCGCAGAAGGCGTGGTGTGCTGCGATAGCGCTCGCCGGCCTTGTGTGTATCGGAGCTATAGCCATGGCGTATGACGCCTCGACCATTGTTACGTGGAACACTTGGTACGT
>JBKTHK010000051.1:0-15052 GCA_047240885.1 Slackia sp.
GGTTGGCTCGGAGTACCTGACCGAACCTTTCTTCATCCAAGCCGACCGTCGCGGCCGCGATCGAGAGGATTTGCCCGATTACAACGTCAAAATCACCGCATGCCTGTGCTTCTCGCGTACGTTTCAGATGCAGGAGTACTACCACAACTCCTCGTGGCTCGAAAACGGCGGCTCTCCCGAGAAAGCCGCTCGCAGCGCGCTCACCAGCGCCCTTGACGCCTACATCAAGTCGCAGGACAAGTACACCAAGAACGAGACCGCTATCAAATGGCAAGACGTGCAGGATTGCCTGGTTCTGGTGACCAACTGCTTTTCCACGCAGACTTCCTACGAGAACCAGACCAAGAAGGCTATCAACAACCGTTTCATTCAGCAGGCCATGACGGCATTTTTCAAAGAGCGCCTTACGACCTACCTGATTGAGAACAAGGAAGCCGCGGGCAAGATCGTCGAGCAGGTGCTCATCAACAAGCGCTCGCGCGAGAACGCGGAGAAAACCCGTCAGAGTATCAAGACCAACCTGCAGCAGAAGACCGACATGGCCAACCGCGTGCAGAAGTTCATCGACTGCCGTTCGAAGGATAAAAGCCGTCGCGAGGTCTATATTGTAGAGGGCGATTCGGCGGCGGGCGCTATCCGTACGTCGCGCGATGCCGAGTTCCAGGGCGTCATGCCCGTTCGAGGTAAGATTCTCAACTGCCTCAAGGAAGACTATCCGCGCATCTTCAAGTCCGACATCATTATGGACCTGCTGCGCGTTTTAGGCTGCGGCGTCGAAGTTAAAGACAGGCGCATGAAGAATCTGGGTACCTTCGATTTGAATAACCTGAACTGGAGCAAGGTCATCATCTGCACCGACGCCGACGTGGATGGCTACCATATTCGCACGCTCATTCTCACCATGCTCTATAGGCTTGTTCCCACGCTTATAGACGAAGGCTTCGTCTATATCGCCGAGTCTCCGCTGTATGAAATCAATTGCAAGGAGAAAACCTACTTCGCTTATACGGAGCTCGAGAAAAATAACATTCTGAAAGAGATCGGCGATCAGAAGTGTTCGATCAACCGTTCGAAGGGTCTTGGTGAAAACGATCCCGACATGATGTGGCTCACCACCATGAATCCTGAAACGCGTCGCTTGATCAAGGTTGAGCCGGAGGATGTGGCCATCATGGAAAGCATGTTCAACCTGCTGCTCGGCAACGACGACGAAGGTCGCAAGAGGCATATCGCCGAGCATGGCAAGGAGTATCTCGACCAGCTCGACTTGCAATAACGACGTATAAGGGCGTTCGAGCCGTTATCCGGCTCGAACGATGAGCTTATCAACGCATCAAGGGGAAATCGTGGCAAAGAAAACCAAAATCGCACCGAAGAAAAAACACGTGGACAATCCCAATGTGATCGGCCTGCACTCCGAAGTGACGGAGCAGCCCATCACGCAGACGCTCGAGTCGAACTATATGCCCTACGCCATGAGCACCAATGTGTCGCGCGCGTTCCCGGAGATCGATGGTTTTAAGCCTTCGCACCGAAAGCTGCTCTACACCATGTACAAAATGGGCTTGCTGAACGGCGCGCCAGAAGAGCGCGAATATCGTCGGTCAACCATGAAGCTCAATCCGCCGGCGATAGCGCGATGCGAAACCATGGTGCGTCTAGCCACGGGCAATGAGGCGCTTCTGGCGCCGTTCGTGGAGTCGAAGGGCAACTTTGGCAAGTACTATTCGGGCGATTTGAGCTATGCTGCATCGCGCTACACCGAGGCCAAGCTTTCTCCGATTTGCGCTGAAATCTTCAAGGATATCGATAAAGATCCGGTCGATTTCGTAGACAGCTACGATGGCGCTATGAAGGAGCCGCGCCTGCTGCCCACCACGTTTCCCAATATCCTGGTTTCCGCTAACAAGGGCATCGGCGTTGCGATGGCTTCGGATATCTGCGGATTCAACCTTAACGAGGTATGCGCGGCAACTATGCATTTTCTCGAAGACCCCGAGTGCGACCTGTTGGAATACATGCCTGCGCCCGATTTCTCCACCGGCGGAGAGATAATCTATCGCCGCGAGGAAATGGAGCGAATCTTCAGCACGGGCACCGGTGGTTTTCAGATCCGCTCGCGCTGGCGTTATCTGCCTGAAGAGCGAATCATCGAGGTGTACGAGATTCCCTACACAACCAAGACCGATGTCATCATCGAGCGTATCGTGAAGCTTTCCAAAGAGGGCAAGGTGCGCGAAATTGCCGATATCCGCGACGAGACCGACCTTTCCGGCCTGCGCATCGCCATCGATTTGAAAAGGGGAACGGACCCTGAGCAGCTTATGGCGAAGCTGTTTCGTTCTACCACGCTGCAGGATTCGTTCTCCGCATTCAACGTGTTGGTGGACGGATATCCCCGTGTCATGGGGGTGCGCGAGATTCTAAAAGAATGGGTTGCCTGGCGCGTGGAGTCCACCCGTCGCCGCATGAACTTCGACTTGGACAAAAAGACTGATCGCCTGCATCTGCTGCACGGCCTTGAGGCCATTCTGCTCGATATAGACAAGGCGATCGCGATCATTCGCGGCACGAAGCTTGAGTGCGATGTTGTTCCCAACCTCATGAAAGGTTTCGGCATAGACCAGGTCCAGGCGGAATTCGTGGCAGAGATCAAGCTGCGCAACATCAACGAGGAATACATCATCAACAGAACGAAGGATATCGAGAAGCTCGAGGGCGATATCGCCGAGCTGAATGCGATTCTTGCCAGCGAAAAGAAAATCAAGAACGTCATCCGCGACGAGCTTGCCGCAGTGAACAAGAAATACGTCATGCCGCGCAAGACCGGTCTTGTATCGCCGTCCGAGGTCGTCGAGGTGAACCTCGAGCCTGAGGTCGAGGAGTATCCCGTGACCATGATGCTGTCCCGCGATGGCTACCTGAAGAAGATGACCGACCGCGTTCTACGCGCAGCCTCTTCGCTGAAATACAAAGACGGTGACGAGCCGTTCATCGAGTTTCCGTCTTCGAACACGCATGAACTGCTGGTGTTCACCAACCAATGCCAGGTGTACAAGTGCAAGGTCGCTGCATTCGAGGACACCAAATCGGCTCAGCTGGGGTCGTATCTGCCTACCGAACTGGAGATGGATCCCGATGAAACCGTGACGTGGATCGTCGATCCCGAAGACTACAAGGCCGACGTGCTGTTCGTCTTCGAAAACGGCCGCGTCGCGCGCGTCGCGCTTTCGGGCTATGCCACCAAGACCAACCGCAAGCGTCTGAAGAACGCGATTTACGGCGGCAGCAGGCTTTTGTACGCGACCGTGCTGAAGGAGGAGCGGGAGCTTGCGCTGGTGTCGAGCGACTATCGCTTGATGAATTTCAACACGTCGCTTCTGAGGACCAAGACCACCAACAACACCCAGGGCGTGCGGGCGTTCGTCGCCAAAGAAGGTCGCACGGTGACCATGGTCGGCAAGGCCGAGGAGTTTCTGGGCGGAGAGGCGTCGCTTGACAAGTTCCAGGTTGCAAGCCTTCCTTCGTCGGGCGTGCCCATGAAGGAAACGGACATGAAAAGCCTGTTCGACCTGGACGAATAAAAGAGGCGCGGCGTGCATGCGCCGCGCCTTGTTCGTATCTGTGATGACGCCGGTCCGCTGCGTTGCGCTGCAGACCGGCGTCAGGGTCGGGTTAGCGAAGAGATTGAGGAACGCCCGGTAGTCGCATCGTTCTGGGTCGGTGGATTTCGCGAAGCGCACGAGTGCGCGACGAGCCGTCGCCTTGCCTAGGTATCCGGCAATGGCGAAGCGGTCGCCGGTCGCGCGTGAGCGTGGGCAAGGGTCCATCCGCAGGCGCCGGCGAGAGCTTCGAGGGCGTCTTCTTCGATCTCGTCAAGATCGGCCGAGCCTTTGCCGTCCCAAAGCTGGCGCACGTAATAGCTGCGCGGCGCGCCGTCCTTGCCGGGGAGTTCCGTCCATCCTAGCAGCACATCGCTTGCGATTTGCATGGCCTTCTGGCCTTTTACCACGCGCTGTCCTGGGGTGTCTTCGGAGCTCTTGCCCACTAAGGGCGCAAGAACCGAATCTCGGGCCTCTTTGATCTGCAGCACAAGGTGGTCTTCTTCGGCCGCTCCTTCCATCACCACGATCCACGCCTGCAGCCCTACGCTGCCCACGCCAACGACCTTGCGGGCAATGTCGACGCCGCGGTACTGCTCGATGAGCCTGCGCCTGTCGTCGGGGAGGTTTTTGCGATAGTGGGAAAGAAGTCGCGCCGTGATGCGCTCGCGTTCGTGCATGTCGGGATCGGGCACGTTCATCCCGCTGTACTGGCGTACGATTTCTCGCAAAGGGACGACGAGCGGCGGCTCGTTGACGATGCGCAATTCGCCATCGACGATTTCGGTCAGTTTCTTGACGGCGCGTGCGCTGTTTTTCGACCGCGCCTTATCGAGCAGTTCCTCGGCTTCCTTCCGCTCTGATTTCGAGGCCTTATACACCATGCGTTCGTATAGTTCGTCGGCGTCCATATGGGCGTACCAGACATCTAACGTCCCCATGCGGGCGAACTCCCTCATGGCCTCTCGGTACGCTTCGACCGCTGTCTTCACGATGGCTCGTCGTGCTTTCGAATCGAATCCTCGTTCGCGACCGCATATTTCAAGGCTTGCCCCAAGACGCTTAATGTCCCATTCCCAAGGAGCGATTTCCGTTTCGTCGAAGTCCGTTATATCGAAGATGAGCTTGCGTTCGGGGGAGTGGAACAGTCCGAAATTCGCCACGTGCGCGTCTCCGCAGGCCTGCACCCGTATTCCCGTAGACGGCGTGCGCGCCAAATCGTTCGCCATAATGACCGCCGCGCCCCTGAAGAATGCAAAGGGGGATGCGGCCATGCGTTCTTTGCGTATGGGCACGAGCTCATGCGCGCGTCCTTCGTCCTGCTTGTCCAGAAGGTCGATCGCGTCGCTTCGGCGCTCCCGAACCTGCCAAGCTTCGTGACAGGCGTGGGGGACGAGCTCTCTCAGGGCTTTTCCGCGGCGCTTGCTCTCCTTGGCGGAAACCTGCTTTTTATAGGAGAGGGCTTTGCGGATGTCTTTGCGAACGCGCTGTTCCTGGTTTACTTCCATGGCACCTCTTGTCTTGTCGCGATTGCGGGTATGTGTCGATGGTCAAGTATGACGGGTTGGCTGGCGAAGTTTTGCGTGAAATTGCATCGTTTCGATATCGTTGCTGCGCTCGGGCCTGCCCATCTCGTATAATTGCTCGGAATCACCGAACGAGAATGGATCGATATGTTCACTGATAAAGTTCATATTTACGTAAAAGGCGGCGACGGCGGTGCCGGCTGCATGAGTTTCCGTCGTGAAGCCCATGTTCCCAAAGGCGGGCCGGACGGCGGCGACGGCGGGCATGGTGGAGACGTCGTGCTCGAGGCGGACGCCTCGGTGTCTTCGCTGATCGACTATCGCTACAAGCATCACTTCAAGGCAACGCGCGGCACGCACGGCAAAGGAAGCCGCATGCACGGCGCCCGCGGCGAGGACCTTGTCCTCAAGGTGCCCGTGGGAACGGTCGTGCGCGAGTATTTCGAAGATACGAAGGAAACGGGAGACATCATCGCCGACCTGACGCACGATGGCGAGCGCGTCACCGTGGCCAACGGCGGCGTCGGAGGTCGCGGCAACATCCACTTCGTCACCTCGACGCGTCGTGCCCCCGCTTTCGCCGAGCTTGGCGAGCCTGCACAGGATGGCTGGGTCGAGCTTGAAATGAAGCTCATGGCGGACGCGGCTTTGGTCGGCGTGCCCTCTGCGGGCAAGAGCTCCCTTATCGCGCGTATGAGTGCCGCTCGTCCCAAGATTGCGGATTACCCCTTCACCACGCTGGTCCCCAACCTGGGCGTGGTCAAAGGCGACGAATACAACTTCGTCGTGGCGGACGTCCCCGGCCTGATCGAAGGCGCCCATGAGGGTCGCGGTCTGGGTCATGAGTTCCTTCGCCATATCAGAGCGCACGGCCCTCATTCTCCATGTCGTGGACATGACGGGCGGCTACGAGGGTCGCGATCCTGTGGAGGATTACCGCATCATCAATCGTGAGTTGGCTTTTATGCCGACGAACTTGCCTGCCGCCCCCGCATCGTGGTCGCGAACAAATGCGACGTTCCCGGGGTGGAGGACAACATTCGCCGTCTCGAGGAGGAGGTGCGCAGGACGCCATCGCCGCAGCGGGCGGCAACGAGTTCGACGGCGTGGAGGAAGCTTCGCGCGTCTTCAAAATCAGCGCGCTGACCGGCAAGGGCGTCGATTCGCCAGATTCACGCAACGAACAAGGTTCACGAGCTTCGCGAGGAGGCGCGCGAAAAGCAGCAGGCCGAAGTGCAGTACGACCGCATCTGGGAGCACAAGAGGGAGCAGAAGGACCGTTCGTACACGGTTCGTAAACTCTCGGACGGCATCTTCCGCGTCGAAGGCGCGCTGATCGAGCGCATGGTCGTGCAGACCGACTGGGAAAACGAAGAAGCCCTGGCGTTTCTGCAGCACAGGTTCAACCGCATGGGGCTCGAGAAGGAGCTCATCAAGGCGGGCGCCGTCAATGGGGACGAGATTCGCATCGTCGGGCGCGCGTTTGAGTTTGAAAGCGCAGACGATCGCGTGGATATTTACAAGGAGCTTGATTTCTAATGAACGCACCGCAGAAGCCGCGTACCGCCGTTATCAAGATAGGCTCCTCGACGCTGACCGATGCCGAGGGCAAGGTCGATCGCGCCTATCTGGCCGATTTGGCCCATCAGGTCAATCGTGCCCGCAAGGCGGGTTGGAACGTCATCATCGTCAGCTCGGGATCCATTCCCTGCGGACTGGAATCGCTGGGTCTTCCCCTGAAGCGTCCGAAAGACATGCCAACGGTGCAGGCGGCTTCGAGCGTAGGCCAGCGAGCCCTTATTGCCGCATACGATCAAGTCTTTTCGCCTTACGGCATGTTGACATCGCTCGTACTGCTCACCTGGCGCGATACGGCCGATCGCAACGCGTATCTGCATGCGCGCGACACATTTAAGCGCCTGCTCGAACTGGGGGCGGTGCCTATCGTCAACGAGAACGACACCGTTTCGGTCGAGCAGATCAAATTCGGCGACAACGACACCTTGGCCGCGTTGGTCGCATGCCTCGCCGATGCCGACCGCGTCGTCATTCTGAGCGACATCGACGGTCTGTACACGGCTAATCCCCAGATCGACCGCACGGCGAAGCTCATCGCGCGCGTCGACCGCATCACGCCCGAGATCATGGAGGGCGCCACGGGGGCTGGAAGTGCCGTGGGAAGCGGCGGCATGATCACCAAGCTCACATCTGCCCGCGTGCTCGGTGCGGCGGGCATCCCTCTCGTCATCTGCCATGGACGAGCCGAGGATGCGGTTATCAGGTCTCTTGCCGAAAACCCCATCGGCACGCTGTTCACGGCGAAGGAGTGCCGTCATGAAATCACCCCGCGCAAGCTCTGGATAGCTTTGGGCGATTCGGTGAAGGGGCATGTGGTGGTTGATTCAGGCGCCGCTTGCGCGCTTTCGGAGCACGGATCGTCGCTGCTTACCGTGGGGATTCGCCGCGCAGATGGCGATTTTTCGGCCAACGACGTCGTGGATGTGCTCGACGAGTCGGGCTATGTCAAGCAGCACGCGGCCTCGTGCGCTATGATGCGAGCATGATGCGGGAAAAGGACGGCGTTGCATCCACCGCGACGACGATCGCTCGAGTAAGGGCTTTCGAGTCGGGCATCCTGCTCAGCTTTGTGGGCGGTCGCCATTCCCCATGCTGCCCGGATTGCACGTTCGCATGGGGAGCGCAGAGGCGTTGTTTGAAGGAAGGTTCGACATGGCGGATTTGGAAACCTCGGTTCGCGCTATAGCGCTTGCTGCGCGCAAGGCTTCGGCCGTGCTCGCACGTACGACGACCGACCAGCGCAATGCGGCGCTGCTCGCAATGGCTCGGGCGCTGCGCGAGCATTCCGCCGCCATCGTTGAGGCGAATGCCGAAGATATGAGGGCAGGCAGGGCCGCGGGTATGAGCGAGGGTTTGCTCGATCGTCTCGAGCTCAACGAACAGCGCGTCGAAGGCATGGCGAGCGCACTTGAGGATCTGGCGTCGCTTTCCGATCCTGTCGGTCGCGTGCTTGAGGAGCGCACGATCGAAGGGGGCATGCTGCTGCAGCGCATAAGCGTTCCGCTCGGCGTGGTGGCCATGGTCTACGAAGCGCGCCCGAACGTGACCGCCGATGCGGCGGGAATCTGTCTCAAGGCGGGAAATGCCTGCGTGCTGCGCGGCGGCTCTCAGGCGCTGCATTCGAACATCGCGCTGACGAAGGTCTTGCGCGATGCGGTGCAAAAGGCTGGCCTTCCCGCCGACAGCATCTGCTCCATAGAAACCGCCGACCGTGCGGCAACGGATGTCCTTATGGGTCTGCACGGCCTGGTGGACGTTTTGATTCCGCGGGGCGGAGCGGGGCTTATCCGCCATTGCGTCGAACACCCAAGGTTCCCGTCATAGAAACCGGCACGGGCAATTGCCATGTCTACGTGCATGAATCCGCTGATTTCGACATTGCCCGCGCCATTGTCATGAACGCCAAAACCCAGCGTACGGGCGTGTGCAACGCATGCGAATCGCTTCTGGTGGATGAAGCGGCGGCGAAGGCGTTTCTTCCTCGGATGCTTTCTGAACTGGCGGATGCCGGTGTCGTCGTCCATGGAGATTCTCTTGCTCGCGAGTGCGCCGCTCTTGCCGAAGAAGGCGGATCGGCGAACGTGCTCGAGCATTTCGTCGACGCCGTGGAAGCGGACTGGGGCGCGGAATACCTCGCCCTCGAAATCAGCGTGAAGACGGTGGGCGGCGTCGAAGAGGCGATCGAGCACATCAATCGTTACGGCACGGGCCATTCCGAGTGCATCATTGCAAGCACGTCTTCCGAAGACGGGAAAAACGCCGCGGACGCCTTTGCGGCGGGCGTCGATGCTGCTGCTGTATACGTGAACGTTTCCACGCGCTTCACCGACGGAGCATGCTTCGGGCTCGGTGCCGAAATAGGTATCTCCACTCAGAAATTGCATGTGCGCGGCCCCTTTGCGCTCGAGGCCCTTACTTCGTACAAGTACGTTGTGCGCGGCGAGGGGCAGGTGCGCGGCTGACGTGTGCGGAATGCAGCAATCGCAGCGGGGGGAAGGTCAGGCCAGCCCGGTGGTATGCGGGCGTTTTGACGATATGGGTCGCGAGGACGCCGACCGGACATTTCGCCTTGGAATCATGGGAGGCACGTTCGACCCTGTTCATATCGGGCATCTTGCGTGCGCAGAGCAGGTGCGCGACGCCTTCGGGCTCGACGGGGTCGTGTTTATGCCTGCGGGCAATCCTTGGATGAAGAAGGGCAAGAGCGTCACGGATGCTGAGCTGCGCTACGACATGGTTCGCCTCGCTGTGGCCGACAATCCCTATTTCGACGCGAGCCGTCTGGAAATCGACCGGGCGGGGGAGACGTACACGGTCGACACGCTGCGCGTGCTGCGCGCCCATTATCCCGAGAACGTGGAGCTGTATTTCATCTCGGGGGCCGATGCTGTCTTCAATATTCTGAAGTGGCGCGATTCCGACGAAATAGGCAAGCTTGCGCGCCTTGTCGTGGTCACGCGTCCCGGGTATGTCCTCAACGACGCGCGTAGGCGTTATATGCGCACGCATGCTTCCATTCTCCATATGTCCTCTATCGAAGTGACCGCCCTGTCCATTTCTTCCACTGATTTGAGGGAGAAGGTGAAAGAGGGACGTTCCATTCGTTATCTTGTTCCTCAGCCTGTGGCGGAATTCATACAGCATCACGGGCTTTATACGGAAGTTTCGTGAGCTGCTCGCTTCGCGCGTCGCGGCGGTTGCACGCTGCCGATCGGCTTTGCCGCACATGCTGCATGGGAAAGGGAACGGAAATGATAGATCCAGACAGATTCGAATATATGAGAGCCCGTTTGAAAGAGCGCGTAAAGCCTTCGCGCTACATGCATTCTCTGGGCGTTTCTCAAACGGCGGAACAGCTTGCCCGCATCTACGGCGCGAACGAAAACGATGCGGCCGTCGCGGGTCTTTTGCATGATTGGGACAAGGCGTTGCCGGCGTCCGAATTGAAACGCATCGCGAAAAAACACCACCTTGCCCCGAAGACCGTGCGTAAGAACATGCCGGGGGTTTTGCATGCGCTTACCGCTCCTCGCTCCCTTCATAAGGAATTCCCCGAACTTTCCGACGAGGTGCTTCAGGCGATTGGGCGTCATACCTGCGGCGCTGATGACATGAGTGACCTGGATATGATCGTGTTCATAGCAGACATCATCGAGCCCGGGAGAACGTTTGCCGACGTGGCGCCTCTGCGTGCCGCGGTCGGGCAGGTTGATCTTGACGAGCTGTTCTACATGACGTATAAATCTACGCTGATATACTTGCTCGATGCCGATATGTCCATCCATCCCGATTCGCTCGAGGTATGGAACGGCATCGTTTCGCAGCGTGCTCAACGCATGGAGGCGCGCAAGCCGCGCGTCATCGTTATCGAATAGGCGTCTGCCGCGCAGGCTTCGTGCGCCTGATGCGGCCTTCGTACCGTCGAACAAAGAATGCTGCGGCATTCTCGAAGAAAGGAACATGAATACATGGCACAAGACAAAGGCCTTAGCTCTCTTGACAAGGTGATGATCGCCGCTCGCGCCGCCGACTCTAAGAAGGCGACCGACATCCTCATCCAGGACGTGCGAGAGCTTGTCGGCATCACCGACTTCTTCGTGATCGTCACCGCCCAGAACAATCGTCAGATTTCGGCTGTGCTCGACGCCATCGAAGAGGCCGAGATCAAAGAAGCAGGCGTGAAGCCTTTCAGCGTCGAAGGCGCTCAGGAGGGTTTTTGGGCGCTGCAGGACTACGGCGATTTCGTCGTGCATGTTTTCCAACCGGAAGGGCGCGACTACTATCGTCTCGAGGAGATCTGGAACGATGCGCCGACGATTCCGTTTGTTTCGGAGAACGAGACCGCGTCTGAGGAGGAATAGAGAATGTCCGCTCCTATCGGCATCGTATGCGCTTACCCGGAAGCGAAATAGCACCGTTTCTTGAGGCAATGGATGTTGTTTCGACGATAAGGCGATGGTCGAGGATGTATCGCGGAACATTCGGTGGCTGCGATGTCGTGGCGACCTGCTGTGGCATCTGCAAGACCAACGCCGCCATGGCGGTACAGTCTATGATCGACTCCTACGGCGTTTCCTGCGTTATTAACGCCGGCACGGCGGGCGGTATGGACCCCGTCCTCGATGTGTTCGACATTGCGGTGGGCACATCTTTCGCGCATCACGACGTGGATGCTCAGATGATGCTCGTCGATTCGTATCCGTTCTATCCCAGCGGCGTTTTCTCCGCGGATGAGAAGCTGCTTGTTGCAGCGCGCTCGGTTGCGGAGTCTTTCGAGCGACCGGTTCATTTCGGCGCTATGGCGTCAGGCGAGCAGTTCGTAGACGACGCCAATCGTGACGGCATCGTGGCAAGGCACAATCCTATTTCTGTGGATATGGAGAGCTCTTCCATGGCGCAGGTATGCTTCGCTAACGGTGTTGCGTTCATATCCGTACGAGGCGTGACCGATACTGCCGCCCATGACGGACTCGGCACCTACGAGCTCAATCGCGACCAGGCGTCCAGGATGCCTGCGCGTTCGTCGAGCGTCTTATTGCGACGTATAGGGCGTAGAGCGTAAGTCGCATATGCGAAATGCGTGTTCGGTTTCGGGCGTCGGCTTTGGCCGATGCCCGTTTTTGCGTCCGCGCATAGTTGGGCGCCTTTGTCTTTCCAGGTGGGTTCGCGTATCTGCGGGTGAAAAGCGAAACCGCAGTGCGTTTTTTAAGCCGATTGGGACACGGGTCGCATGCCGGCGCAAGAAGAAGGCCGGAACTGGAGCCGGCCTTCTTCTTGGGAGGGACATATATGGTTATGCTTCGGTTTTGCCGTCCTGGGCCATGATGCCGCCAGCCGCCATGTAGCCGCCTACGAACGAAAGCCCTAAATCGGCATACATGCCGGTGAGAGGTTTGCCCGCGGGGTTTCCATCGCCCGCGGAACCGCCTGCGGTATGCCAACCCGCGTACAGTCCTTCGATCGGCTTGCCTTTGACGTCTACGACCTGCATGTGCGGCGTGACGCGCAGGCCGGTCTTCGATCCGAAGACATGGCCGCCGAGCTTGGCGCCGTAGAAGGGCGGCTCGTCTATTTTGATCAGCCATTCTTTCGGATATTTGTAGCAGGTTGCGTAGTCTTCGCCGGCGTCGCACGCTGCGTTCCACTTCTCTACGTTCGAGGTCAGCATGCCGGCTTCGAGTCCGAGCTGCTGTTCCAGCTCTTCGATCGTGTCGCATTTCTTGATGGCGCCTTCGTCTACCATCATCTGGAATCCGGTATGCCAATCGCGCAGCCATTCGGGAACGCGGTCGATGTACGGGTCGTCTTCGGCTACGATCTTCGCTTTGCGGCAAATGACCTGGCCGAAGAAGTTGTCTTGGACTAGCTGGTCGAATTTGGAATCGAAGCAGCAGAATGTTACACCGCCTGGTTGGCTCATCTCAATCGCGGCGGTTTCGCACAGGCCTTCGGACGACGGCACGGCGTCGTTGACGTAAGGGTAGCTGCGCCCGGAGGTGGAGATATACGGCACGCGCTGGCCGTTACGGTTGATGCGTAGCCAAGGCTGGCGCAGCGCCTGGTTGCCATCTTTGTTGATGTGGCAGTCCATTTCGGTGTCGTATTCGTCGTATTCGCGCCGCCAGACTCCGCCGTCGAAAGCGCCTGTGGAATCGTAGCCTGAAAGGTCCGCGCCGACTCCCTGGCCCATGCGGATGCATTCGCCGGTACCGTTGGGCGGGGTGGCGATATTGGCAATGCCCTGCAGAACGGTTGCAGGTATTTGGCCATCATGGCGCGATTGACCTCCATGCCTCCTGCTGTCAAAACCACGGCACGCGTTGCTGGATGAATTTCTCGGTTTTCGCCGTCGAGGGCTTTGACGCCACCACTGCACCGCTGTCGGCCACCAGGGTGGTGATGGGGCAATTGACGCGGATTTCGACGTCGTTTTCACGCGCGGTGCTTTCGAGCTCCTGGAACGGGATGAGGTTGACGTTGATACCGTTGGTGGGGGTCGACATGCCTTCCCATTCAAGCAGGCCGCAACCCGAAGGAGAAGGGTTCATGGGAACCCATTTTGCGCCTGCTTTGTCGTTCATCCAGTCGATGCATTTGGGCCCTTCTTCGGCCATGGCGCGCAAAAGCTCCGGGTCGCCGGTCATCTGCTGACAGCTCATGACGAATTCGACGATGCCGTCAACATCGTACGGGTAACTTGGGTATGCCCACTGAGCTGCTTCGGCCTGCTTATGGCCGCCGAAGTTGGAGAAAACGGACGAATGCTTCGAATTGCCGCCGGTTTCGGGATTGCGCTCGAGCATAATCACCTCGTAGCCTGCCTGCGCGAGCCTTATGGAGGCGTTCATGCCGCCCGCGCCGGATCCCACTACAACGATTTCGTGCTCTTCATCCCAGGAGTCGGGCACGGTTGCGGGCTCGATAGGGGCTGTTGCCTCTTCGAACGCCGCCGCTGCGCTTCCGTCCGTTCCAGACGTTGTCGGCTGTTCCGATTTCGGCGCACAGCCGACCAGTCCCGCAATGGCTCCCGCACCGCTCGCTACGACGGCCCCTTTCAGAAAGTCCCTACGATTGAGTTCCATGGTCATCCCTCCTTGTACTCGTGACGCATGGCACGGCGAACAAAGATGCTTGCCGTGGCTTCATCGTATGGTTTCGTGAAAGGTGCAGGCTGTAGGGTATTTTTCTTCGGTGAAGAATAATTTGCGGAGACGGTAGATTATTTGACCGCTTGCATCTTCGTCTGTGCGGTGGGTATGCTAGATGGCAATGAGGGTGATCGAGGCGTATATGCGAGCGATTCGTTGGAGGCGACGCTTGCGGCTAAGGCGGGGGAGATGGATACGCGTCATGTCGAGGAATTTCTCATTCTCTCGAAAACGTTGAACTACACAACAGCGGCTCAAGAGGCGTTCATAGCGCGTCCTACGCTTGTGGAACATATTGCCGAGCTTGAAGGGGAAATAGGGTGTGTGCTCTTTTCGAAATGCGAAGGTAAACTGTCTTTGACGCCCATTGGCAGAAGGTTTGTTCGAACGGCTTCGTTGCTGCTTGATCGGGTGGAATGCATCGTGGAAGAGTACCGCTCTCTTCCCGATAATTTTCTTTCGGTGCGTATCGCGTCCACCAATTTGCCATGGCTCGAAAGCTACGCGTATAAAGCGTGCCGCGCGTTGCGAGAGCGCTCGCCGAAAAAGATTGTTGAAATAGTGTCGGTTGCTGGTCCGTCTAGCACTGTCGATGCGTTGTTGGACGGGAGCAACGACATTGTGGTGTCAGGCTTTAAAAGTTGGAGGAAGGATTCGTCAAAGGCTCCATTTCCAGATGGGATTTCAGGATTTAGGCTGCAGAGCGAATCTATAATGCTGCTCATGACCGAAGGAAATCCTCTTTTTGCCAAGAAAAAGCTGCAGGCGGCAGACTTGGACGGAGCGGATATCGTACTTCCTCCCGATATTTATCGTAGCTACATACGAGATGGCGTTGCGGAGCGTTTTCGCGAGCGTGGTGCGGTTGTTACCATGCGGCCTCTTTCCTTTGGAGACCATTTCGAGTATTTCGCGGGTGATTTTTCAGAGTCTTTCGGAGTTGTCCCTGCAACGCTTATTCCGCGGTTCGGAATAGACCGTCGAACAGAATGTCGCGCATTCGAGCTTGAAGACTTGAGAATCTCGACGGAATTCTATGTACTCTATCGCGATGACTTTCTGGAGGATGAGACTGCGTCTCTTTTTGTGGAGGAATTGAAGGCTATGGCGAAATGAAGCCTGGGGGTCGCTGTTCTGTCCGTCTTGAAGTCGTGCTCTCTCCAACCTGCTCTTGTCCATTATCTGCATGAGGTTGCAA
>JBKTHK010000052.1:0-14443 GCA_047240885.1 Slackia sp.
GCGGATCATTTTCGTAGGAATGCCGGCTCTGATGGTATATAATTTCGGTGCGGCTATTCTAAGGGCGGTGGGCGACACCAAGAGGCCGCTGCTGTTTCTGCTGATCGCCGGTGTGATTAATGTTGTGCTGAATTTGGTGTTTGTTATCGTGTTCCATATGGGCGTCGCCGGCGTGGCTGTTGCTACCGTGATTTCCCAGTGCGTGTCGGCGGTCATGATTGTGGTCTGCCTGATGCGAAGCGAAACCGTCTATCAGCTTTGCCTTAAGGAGCTTCGCATCTACAAGGATAAGCTGATTGAAATCACAAAAGTGGGGCTGCCTGCCGGAATCCAAGGGGCGGTGTTCAATGTTTCTAATGTGCTGATCCAGTCCTCAGTCAATTCCTTTGGCTCCTTGGTGGTTGCGGGAAATACGGCCGCTACCAACCTGGAGGGCTTTGTGTATACCTCCATGAACGCTATTTATCAGGCATCCCTGAGCTTTACCAGCCAAAATATTGGCGCGGGAAAAATGGAAAGGATCAAACCGGTGCTCTGGCGCTGCCTGGCGGTGGTGTTTGTGGTAGGGGCCGGTATGGGCGGGCTGGGGCTTTTGTTTATGAACCAGCTTCTGGGGATTTATTCCGGTGAGCCTGAAGTGATCAGCTACGGCGCTTTGCGGATGGAGCTGATTTTCTCCACCTATTTCTTCTGCGGCATGATGGATGTAGCCTGCGGCTCGGTGCGAGGGCTGGGCTATTCTATTACGCCTACGGTGATCTCGCTGACCGGCGCCTGCGGCCTGCGGATTTTATGGATTTATACCGTTTTCGCTTTGGACCGTTCCTTGTTTACCTTGTATTTGTCTTATCCCGTGACTTGGGCGGTTACTTTTTTAGGCCATCTGGTATGCTTCTTTATTTTTCTCAGAAAGGTAAAGCGGAAAGCCGCCTGGGAAATACGGCCGCAAGGGCCTGAGCCTGGCGTGAAAGAAGAGCGCGCCGAAGAAATTTACAATCAACGTGAAACGAATGAAGAATTGTAAAAAAGCGTCTGGTTTACAGCTGTGCGTAAAAAGGATAAAAAGCGCCCTGTCCGGAAATTTGTTTCGGACAGGGCGCTTTAGCAGCTTTTTAACGCTTTCAACTTTTAGGGATAGGCGCCGGATGCGCTATGTTTTAAGACCGTGATGGAAAACCTTGATTAACAGGAAGAAAAAGGGAATAAAATAAAAAAGGGGTAAAAGAAAAAAGAAAAACTTTCCTAGTTTTCCTTGACAATCCCCCGAAAGTATTATAAAATAATATACTGCATCATAATGGAAACATATACCCTAACTCCACTTAATATTATCATCATTGCGACAAAAATGCAAGGGGAAATGTGAAAATTTTTGGTGGCTGGAAAGCGTTGCGTTGGTACCGCCGCACGGCGGTAAATAGATAAAGGAGTGATTGAGCCTATGGTGAACGTCAAACCGGTGCACTTGGGAGAAACGGTGCGAATGAGTTTTTCCCGCATTGATGAGGTTCTGGAAATGCCGAACCTGATCGAGGTACAAAAGGATTCCTACCAGTGGTTTCTGGACGAAGGACTGAAGGAAGTCTTTAAGGATGTTTCCGGGATTACGGATTACACTGGCAACCTGGTTCTGGACTTTGTAGACTACAAGCTGGATGTAGACAAGCCAAACTACACGGTGGAAGAGTGCAAGGAAAGAGACACCACCTACGCGGCCGCCCTTCGGGTGACGGCCCGGCTTCTCAATAAGGAAAGCGGCGAGATCAAAGAATCCGAAGTGTTCATGGGCGATTTTCCTCTGATGACCGACAGCGGCACCTTTGTGATTAACGGTGCCGAGCGCGTAATTGTTTCCCAATTGGTTCGTTCTCCTGGCGTTTACTATAAAATGGAATACGATAAAACCGGTAAAGAGCTGTTCAGCTCTACCGTGATCCCCAACCGGGGCGCCTGGCTGGAGTATGAAAACGACGCCAACGACGTGTTCTATGTCCGTATTGATAAAAACCGCAAGATCCCGATTACCGTGTTTATCCGCGCTTTAGGCTTGGGCACCGACGGGGAGCTTTTAGATTATTTCGGCAACGACCAGAGAATCAAGGCTACCATCGAAAAGGATCCGTGCAAAACCACTGAGGAGGCCCTGCTGGAGGTTTACCGGAAGCTCCGCCCCAGCGAGCCCCCTACTATTGAAAGCGCCCAGTCCCATATAAACGCCCTGTTTTTTGACGCACGGCGTTACGACCTGTCCCGGGTGGGACGCTATAAATACAATAAAAAGCTTGGAATCTCCAACCGTCTCCAGGGCCAGAAGCTGGCCGCGCCTATCGCCAACCCGCTCACCGGCGAGGTGATGTTCGACGAGGGCAAGGTGCTGAGCCGTGAGGAAGCGGTGCAGGTGGAAAACGCCGGCGTGACCGTGGCCTATGTCATGGCAGAGGGACAGGAGGAGCCGGTCAAGATCATCTCTAACGGTATGGTGGATATTTCCTGCTACGTGGATTTCGACGCGAAAAAGGAATGCGGCATTAACGAAAAGGTCCGCTTCAGCGTGCTGGCTGAGATCCTGGAAGCCGCCCGCACCCCCGAAGAGCTGAAAGACGCCCTGCGGGAGCGGGAGGACGAGCTGATCCCCAAGCACATTATCGTGGATGATATTTTCGCCTCCATCAACTATATGAACTGCCTGGCCTGCGGCATCGGCTCCACCGATGATATCGACCACCTGGGCAACCGCAGAATCCGCTCTGTCGGCGAGCTGCTGCAAAACCAGTTCCGTATCGGCTTTTCCCGCTTGGAACGGGTCATCCGGGAAAGAATGACCCTTCAGGCTCAGGATCTGGAGGTGCTGACTCCTCACGCTTTGATCAACATCCGCCCGGTTGTGGCGGCGATCAGGAGTTTTTCGGCTCCTCTCCACTGTCTCAGTTTATGGATCAGAACAACCCGCTGGCTGAGCTGACCCACAAAAGAAGGCTTTCCTCTGGGCCCCGGCGGCCTTTCCAGAGACCGGGCCGGGTTCGAGGTCCGTGACGTACACTACAGCCACTACGGCCGCATGTGCCCGATCGAGACGCCGGAAGGCCCCAACATCGGCCTGATTTCTTATTTGGCCACCTTCGCCAGAATCAACGAGTACGGCTTTATCGAGGCTCCGTTCCGCAAGGTGGATAAGGTTAACCACGTGGTGACCAACGAGGTGGTTTACATGACCGCCGATATGGAGGACGATTACATCGTGGCCCAGGCCAACGAGCCGCTGGATGAAAACGGGTATTTCCTCCACGCCAAGGTCAACGGACGTTTCCGCGACGAGTTCGTGGAGGTGGAGCGGGACCGGGCGGATTATATGGACGTTTCTCCCCGGATGGTAGTTTCCGTGGCCACCGCCATGATCCCCTTCTGGAGAACGACGACGCCAACCGCGCGCTGATGGGCTCAACATGCAGCGGCAGGCGGTTCCCTCTGAAGACAGAGGCGCCCATCGTGGGCACCGGCATGGAATACAAGGCCGGCGTTGACTCCGGCGTATGTATCCTGGCGAAAAGGATGGCGTGGTGGAAGCCGTCAGCGCCGACGAGATCCGAATGAAGAATGACGACGGCACCACGGACACCTATCATGTGATTAAGTTTATGCGCTCCAACCAGGGCACCTGCGTCAATCAGGTTCCGGTGGTCTCAAGGACAGCGGGTGAAAAACGCGGTGCTGGCCGACGGCCCCGCCACCTGCAACGGCGAGATCAGCCTGGGTAAAAACGCCTTGATCGGCTTTATGACCTGGAAGGCTACAACTACGAGGACGCGGTCCTCATCACCGAAAAAATCGTCCGCGACGACGTTTATACCTCGATTCACATCGAGGAATATGAGACCGAGGCCCGGGATACCAAATTAGGGCCGGAGGAGATCACCTGCGACATTCCCAATGTCAATGAGGATCTGCTGAAGGATCTGGATGAAAACGGCATTATCCATGTGGGCGCCGAGGTCCGCGCCGGGGATATCCTGGTAGGCAAGGTTACTCCTAAGGGAGAGACGGAGCTGACCGCAGAGGAGCGGCTGCTGCGCGCCATCTTCGGCGAGAAGGCCAGAGAGGTGAGAGATACCTCCCTGAGAGTGCCGCACGGCGAATACGGCATCGTGGTAGACGTGAAGGTGTTCACCAGAGAGAACAGCCACGACGAGCTGCCTCCGGGAGTGAACAAGGTGGTGCGCTGCTATGTGGCCCAGAAGAGAAAGATCTCGGTGGGCGACAAGATGGCGGGCCGCCATGGAAACAAGGGCGTTGTTTCCAGGATCCTGCCTCAGGAGGATATGCCGTATCTGCCTGACGGCACCCCGCTGGATATCGTATTGAACCCCTTGGGCGTACCTTCCCGTATGAACATCGGCCAGGTGCTGGAGGTTCACTTAGGCTATGCCGCCAAGGCTTTGGGCTGGAAGATCATGACGCCGGTATTCGACGGCGCCAATGAAGAGGATATTTTCGAGTGCTTCCGGGAGGCCGGCCTTTCCGAGGACGGAAAGACCTGGCTGAGAGACGGCAGAACCGGACAGCTGTTTGATAATCCCGTCACCGTGGGCTATATGTATTACCTGAAGCTGCACCATCTGGTTGACGATAAGATCCATGCACGTTCCACCGGGCCGTACTCCTTGGTTACCCAGCAGCCTCTGGGCGGCAAGGCTCAGTTCGGCGGCCAGCGTTTCGGCGAGATGGAGGTGTGGGCGCTGTATGCCTATGGCGCATCCAACGTCTTGCAGGAGATTTTGACCGTCAAGTCCGACGACACGGCGGGCCGCGTCAAGGCGTACGAGGCCATCGTGAAGGGCGACAACATCGACGATGCCGAGGTTCCCGAGTCCTTCAAGGTTCTTATGAAGGAAATGAAGTCTCTGGGTCTTAACGTCGAGATGGTCGCTCAGGACCAGCACACGATCAACTTCGATGCTGCCGACATGGAGACGAGGGGCCACGTCAACGCCGTTCAGTCGATGATGGAGGCCGATGCGGCCAAGACCGAGGCAGAAGAAGGGGATGCCCTCAAGGACATCGCTGCCGACCTGCGTTCCCTGATGGACGATGACCTTCTGGGCGGCGCCGACGCCGATGTGGAAAGCCTCATCGGCACCCAGAGCGCTACCGATACCGAAACCGGCGAAGGAGAAGAGCGATAAATGAGCGAATTCGACGTTAACAATTTCGACGCCCTGCGTATTTCCCTCGCCAGCGCCGAGGATATCCGCGGCTGGTCTCACGGCGAGGTGAAAAAGGCCGAGACCATCAACTACCGCACGCTCAAGCCCGAAAAGGACGGCTTGTTCTGCGAGAAGATTTTCGGTCCTACCAAGGACTGGGAGTGCGCCTGCGGCAAATATAAGCGCGTTCGCTTCAAGGGCATCGTCTGCGAGCGATGCGGCGTTGAGGTAACCCGCAGCAAGGTTCGCCGCGAGCGCATGGGTCACATCGAGCTCGCTGCTCCCGTGAGCCACATCTGGTACTTCAAGGGCTCTCCGTCCCGTCTGGGCTACCTGCTCGACATTGCTCCCAAGGAGCTTGAGAAGGTGCTGTACTTCGCATCTTCTATCGTGACGTGGGTCGACGAAGAGGCGCGCGAAGAAGACGCGGAAGAGCTGCGTGACGAGCTTGCGGCAGACCTCGAAGAGCTGGACGCCGAGCGCGACCGACTCATCGAGGCCACCCGTCGCCTTTCAACCGAATATGTTCCCGAGGACGACGAGTTCATCGACGAAATCGACGAAGACGAACGCATGAGCCCCGAGGAGGTCGACGAGGAGATCGCCGACATCTACGAGGAGTTCAGCGAGCGTAAAGCGCTTCGTTCCGAGGCTTTCGATACGTTCTTGAAGATCGTTCCGAAGCAGCTCGTTCCCGACGAGGCGCTGTATCGCGAGATGCGTCTCAACTACAGCGACTACTTCCAGGGCGGCATGGGCGCAGAGGCCGTGCGCGACCTGCTTGATGCCATGGACCTGGAGAAAGTGGCCGAAGAACTCAAAGAGACCATCGAAACGGGTAAGGGTCAGAAGCGTGCCAAGGCCATCAAACGCCTGAAGGTTGTCGACGCGTTCTTGAAGTCCGACAACAGCCCGTCCGACATGATTCTCGACGTTATCCCGGTCATTCCGCCGGATCTTCGTCCTATGGTTCAGCTCGACGGCGGCCGTTTCGCGACGTCCGACCTCAATGACCTGTACCGTCGCGTCATCAACCGCAATAACCGCTTGAAGCGCCTGCTCGACCTCGGTGCTCCCGAAATCATCGTGAACAACGAGAAGCGCATGCTCCAGGAGGCTGTGGACTCCCTGTTCGACAACGGCCGTCGCGGCCGTCCCGTCACCGGTCCTGGCAATCGTCCGCTGAAGTCGCTCTCTGACATGCTCAAGGGCAAGCAGGGCCGTTTCCGTCAGAACCTGCTCGGCAAGCGCGTCGACTATTCCGGCCGTTCGGTTATCGTCGTCGGCCCGAACCTGAAGCTGCATCAGTGCGGTCTGCCTCAGCAGATGGCCTTGGAGCTGTTCAAGCCCTTCGTCATGAAGCGTTTGGTCGAACTCGAATATGCCGCGAATATCAAAGCCGCAAAGCGCGCTGTCGACCGCGGTGCGAGCTACGTGTGGGATGTTCTGGAAGAGGTCATCGTCGACCATCCCGTTCTGCTCAACCGCGCACCAACCCTGCATCGTCTGGGCATCCAGGCATTCGAGCCGGTGCTTGTCGAAGGCAAGGCCATCAAGCTGCATCCGCTGGTCTGCACCGCGTTTAACGCCGACTTCGACGGCGACCAGATGGCTGTGCATGTGCCTTTGGGCAACGAGGCCCAGGCCGAGGCGCGCGTGCTCATGCTGTCTTCCAACAACATCAAGAGCCCTGCCCATGGTCGCCCGCTGACCATTCCTACGCAGGATATGATTATCGGTCTGTATTACCTCACGGCCGTGCGCGACGGCTTCCCGGGCGAAGGCCGCGTGTTCGTCGACTTCGACGACGCGCTCAACGCCTACGATGCTCGCGCCGATCTGGACCTGCAGGCCAAGATCTTTGTTCGCTTGACCCAGGACACTCAGGTCGCGACTCTTACGGCGTGTTCGAGGACCACAAGGCAGGCGAGCGCATTGAGACCAGCGTCGGCCGCATCACGTTCAACGCGGTGCTTCCTGATGATCATCCGTTCATCAATTACGAGATGAACAAGAAGGAAATCGGCCGCTTGATCGAAGACTGCAGCAACCGCTACAGCCTCTCCGAGATGCCCGCCATCTTGGACGGCCTCAAAGATGCCGGCTTCCACTACGCAACGCGCGCAGGCATCACCGTATCCGTCTTCGACGCAACGGTGCCGCCGAACAAGCACGAGCTGCTTGCTGCCGCCGACGAGAAGGTCGCTGCGATCGACGAAGACTACGAGATGGGCCTCATGAGCCCCGAGGAGCGTCATAAGCAGGTTATCGACATCTGGAACGAGACGGCTGACAAGGTTGGCGACGCCATGGCCGAGAACTTCGACAAGTTCAACCCCATCTACATGATGGCGTTCTCCGGCGCTCGAGGTAACATCAAGCAGATTCGTCAGCTTGCGGGTATGCGTGGCCTGATGGGCAACACGAAGGGTGGTACTATCGACCGCCCGGTTAAGTCCAACTTCCGTGAGGGCCTTTCCGTTCTGGAGTACTTCATCTCCACGCACGGCACGCGTAAGGGCATGACCGACACCGCGCTGCGTACGGCAGACTCGGGCTATCTGACCCGTCGTCTTGTCGACGTTGCACAGGACGTTATCGTTCGCGAGATCGATTGCGGCACGCACGAGGGCGTTCCTTATCCGCTGCACAACGAAAAGGGCGAGCTGGACGAGAACCTGATCGGTCGCTGCCTCGTTGCTGACACGGGCGATTTCAAAGAGGGCGAATACCTGTCCTCCATGGAAGACCTCAAGGCTCTTGAGGCTGCTGGCATCGAAGAGGTCGTCATCCGCACGGTTATGACCTGCCATGCTGAGCACGGCGTATGCCAGAAGTGCTACGGCTGGGACCTTGCCACCGCTCGTCCGGTCAATATCGGTACGGCTGTCGGCGTTATCGCGGCTCAGTCCATCGGCGAGCCCGGCACGCAGCTGACCATGCGTACGTTCCACGCCGGCGGCGTTGCGGGCGACGACATCACCCATGGTCTTCCGCGTGTTACCGAGCTGTTCGAGGCCCGCAAGCCTAAGGGCTTGGCTGTTCTTGCCGAAATCGGCGGTACGCTGCAGGTTTCGTCTGACAAGACCACCAAGACGCTCACGGTGCACGACCAGGAAGGCAACTTCCGCGAGTACGTTGTCTCCGCGCGCGCCCAGCTGCTTCCCGGCATCTTCGACGGCTGCCAGGTCAAGCCTGGCCAGCAGCTTACGAAGGGCTCCGTCAACCCGCATGACCTGCTGCGTCTGACCGATCCCAACACCACGCTGCGCTACATCGTGGCTGAGGTTCAGGACGTGTACGTCTCCCAGGGCGTAGACATTAACGACAAGCACATCGAGGTCATCGCGCGCCAGATGCTGCGCAAAGAGGTCGTCATGGACGCCGGCGATTCCGAGCTTCTGCCCGGCCGCCAGGTCAACCGTCACGAGTTCGAGCGCATCGCCAACGAGCTCATTGCGGAAGGCAAGCAGCCTCCCGTGGGCCAGCCTTTGCTGCTCGGTATCACGAAGGCGTCTTTGGCAACCGACTCGTTCTTGTCCGCGGCTTCGTTCCAGGAGACCACCAAGGTTCTCACCGATGCTGCAATCGAGGGCAAGACCGACGTGCTGTCTGGCCTGAAGGAGAACGTTATCATCGGCAAGCCGATTCCTGCCGGCACGGGCTTGTCTCGCTACCACCAGGTCGGCCTGACCTACAAGGGTCAGTCCGTCAATGGCGAGATCGAAGAGCAGCTGCCCGATTTTGCGCCTTCTGAGCTGCGCGAGATCGAAAGCCTGTTGCCTCAGCCGCAGGATTGGTCGCTCGATGACAACTACATGAACGGCTATTCCAGCTACTTCGGCGGCAGCAGCTTCCGTGGCGGCCACGCTCAGCAGCTCTCTGACGAAGACGCTCGTCTGTACCTCTACGACGATCTTGGCGTGTCCCAGCGTTGGGCCAACAAGTTCAGCGAGGCGGGCATTGATACGGTTGCTGATCTTGTCGGCTATACCGAAAACGAGCTGCTTCGCATCGAGGGCATCGGCGCGAAGGCGCTCGAGGAGCTCAAGACCGGTCTTAAAGAGCACGAGCTCGGCCACCTGCTCGAAGACGACCTGTCCGCTTCGAGCGACGACATGACCCAGCTGCTCGATATGGTCTTCAGTCCCGACGATACCATCCTTATCGGCGGCGACCAGTCTGCGACGTACAGCAACGACGGCGAAGAGATGCTCGGTGAGGCTTTGCCTTCTCGCAGCTACCATCGCGATTTGAGCGAGCTTGACGCGCTGCTTGGCGGTCTTGGCGATTTGGGCTTCGGAGAGACCTCTGAAGACTCCGAGTCCGAGGGCGACGAAGAGGGCGAAGACGAAGAGTAGGCTTGTCCGGCTTCGAATTGCCCGAGCAGCGTTTTGAGCATGCTTTCAAAGGCGGCAACCACGCAGGTTGCCGCCTTTTTGTATGTACTTGAGGGATTGACCGTTTGCGCGGGGCGTGGGCTTTCGTTCGCGAGCCTTGTGGTAGGGTAAGAAAGAGAAACAAGCCAGCAGGCCCTTTCGTCATGGGTATCGCGGAAAGTGCGGGGTCTGCGCAGCGAAGGAGCATGCAGCATGGGAACGGAGCAGCAAATCACGGAGCGAATCAAGGAGCTCGCTGCCGCCACGGAAGAGACCATCATCGCCGATAGGCGCTATTTTCACGCCCATCCTGAGCTTTCGAGCAAGGAAGTGAGCACGGCGGGCACCATCTGCGCACGTCTTGCGCGTATGGGCATTCCTTACGAGCGCGTGGCGAAAACAGGAATCATCGCCACCATCGCCGGCGCGGCCGACGACGCTTACGATGCGCAGGGCAATCCGAAAAAACGCGTTGCTCTTCGTGCCGACATTGACGCATTGCCCGTTCTTGAACGCACGGGTCTTCCTTATGAATCGAAGAATACTGGCGTCATGCATGCATGCGGTCACGATTGCCATATCGCCATGTTGCTTGGTGCGGCGCGTATCCTCGTGCAGATGCGTGACCAAATCCATGGCGAAGTGCGCCTGATATTTCAGCCTGCCGAGGAGATTTCCATCGGTTCTCGCATGATGATCAAAGCAGGCGCCCTTGACGGCGTCGACGGAATTTTCGGCATGCACATCTGGAGCGAAATAGAGGCTGGTCTGATTTCTGCTGATCCTGGGCAGCGCATGGCCAACACCGATTGGTTTCGTGTAGACATCGAAGGCGTGAGCGCCCATGGGTCCATGCCCCATAAGGGAGTCGACGCCGTGGTGGTTGCCGCCGAGCTTGTTGTTGCGCTCCAGGTCCTGGTCAGCCGCGACATCTCTCCGTTCGAGCCGTTGGTTGTCACGGTGGGCGAGGTCCATGGCGGCGAAGCACGCAACATCATGGCGGGTTCGGCGTATTTGACGGGCACCGTGCGTACGTGGAGCAAAAAGACGCGCGAGGCCATGCCCGATCGGCTAAGGCGCTTGATCGATCGTTCGGCCAAGGCTTTCGGCGCCACGGCCAAGTTGACATACGAAGCGGGCAATGCCGGCCTTTCCAATGATAAGAAGAGTGCCGAACGTGCGCAGGGAAGCGTCAAGAAACTCTTCGGCGAGGAGGCCTTGGCAGATTACCAGGGCACGCTCGCAGGCGAGGATTTCGCGGAATATCTCGACCGAGTGCCGGGTGCCTTCGTCTTTCTGGGCTGCCGCAATCCCAAGATGGACGCCGTGCATGCGCAGCATAGTTGCTATTACCGCATTGACGAAAGCGTGCTCGCAAAAGGATCCATGCTTTCTGTCCAGTATGCGATTGATTTCCTAAGCGAATAGCACAGCGAGATGGAACGATTGCCGGCCGGCAGCGACGTATGATTTCGTCGCTGCCGGCTGTTTTGCTCGAGTTTCCTTGTTGGCGACCGCATTTCAATTTGCTCATACTTTCGTGCGCTAAAGCGTCTTTCAACGGTTACAATAATCGATTATTGAAAAGAGGATGTTTTCGCAATGCGCGTTGGAGCGCCCGCCTTCTTCGCGGCTCTTCAATGCGGCAATCGGGCGCAGCCGAAGGAGTCGAGCATGACCATCTTACGAAGAAGTATGGCACGATGGTCTTTTCGGAGCACGTGATGAAGCAGCGTCTTCCTTCGGATACGTACAAGAAGCTGTCCAAAACCATCAAAGAGGGCAAGCCGCTCGATCTTGACGTGGCGAATTCCGTCGCGCATACCATGAAGGAATGGGCCATCGAGCACGGGGCAACGCATTTCGCGCATTGGTTCCAGCCTTTGACGGGAATTACGTCCGAGAAGCACGATGCGTTTCTCGACCCGGTCGGCGATGGCACGGCTATCACGAAATTCTCCGGCAAAGAACTCATCCAAGGCGAGCCCGACGCGTCGAGCTTTCCCAACGGCGGTTTGCGTGCAACGTTCGAGGCGCGCGGATATTCCGCATGGGACCCCACGAGCTATGCGTTCATCAAGGACGAAGTGCTTTGCATTCCCACGGCGTTTTGCTCTTATACCGGCGAAGCGCTCGATAAGAAAACGCCTCTGCTGCGCTCTATGGCCGCTATCGATGAACAAGCGAAGCGCGTGCTCGCCTTCTTCGGAAAGAAGCCTGCCAAGGTTACGGTCAATGTCGGCACCGAGCAGGAATATTTCCTCATCTCCGAGAAGGACTACGCCAAGCGTCAAGACCTGGTGATGTGCGGCCGCACGCTCTTCGGCGCGCCGCCGTGCAAAGGCCAAGAGCTCGACGAGCACTATTTCGGCGCCATTCGCCCCACGGTGAACGACTTCATGAAAGAGCTCGATGACGTGCTGTGGGGCTTCGCTGTGGCTGCAAAGACGAAGCATAACGAAGTCGCTCCCGCTCAGCATGAGCTTGCGCCTGTGTTCTGCAACGCAAACAGGGCCATCGACGAAAACCTCCTTACCATGGAGATGATGAAGCTGCTGGCAAGCCATCACGGTCTTGTGTGCCTCCAGCATGAAAAACCTTTCGAGGGAATCAACGGTTCCGGCAAGCACAACAACTGGTCCATTGGCTCCGAGGACGAAAACCTCCTCGATCCGGGCGACACCCCTGAAGAAAATCTCCAGTTCCTGGTCTTTTTGACCTGCGTCATTTCCGCTGTGGACGATTACCAGGACCTTCTCCGCATGAGCGTTGCATCGTGCGGCAACGATCATCGTCTTGGTGCGCACGAGGCGCCTCCGGCGATTATTTCAATCTTTTTGGGCGATGAGCTCTCCGATATCATCGACGCCTTGGCCGAAGGTCATGAAGCGGGTCACGCGTCGCGCGAGTCCCTCGATTTCGGCGTGGCGGTTCTTCCTACGTTCGACCGCGATACCACCGACCGCAACCGCACGAGCCCCTTTGCCTTTACGGGCAACAAATTCGAATTCCGTATGCCTGGCTCTGCTGTTAACGTTGCGGATGCGAACACTATGCTCGACACGGCGGTCGCAAAGGCCCTGAAGGATTTCGCGGATGCGATGGACGAGCGTGGAGACACCTCTTTTGAATCGGCTGCAATAGCCTACATCCGCAAAAGCCTCGCCGCCCATAAGCGCATTCTGTTTTCGGGAGATGGGTACTCGGGGGAATGGCACGAAGAAGCCGTTCGTCGCGGCCTGTGCAATTTCCCCACGACGGCAGATGCGCTACCGGCTTTCGTCGAGCAGAAGAACATAGATTTGCTTGCGGGCATGGGCGTGCTTTCCGAGACGGAGGTGCGAAGCCGCTACGAGGTCAAGCTCGAGAAGTATAACAAGCTCATGAATATCGAGGCGACCACGATGGAGCGTATGGCGCGACGTACGTATCTGCCCGTCATCAGCGCGTATGCAACGAAGATCGCCAAGGGCATCACCACGGTCACTAGCGCTATGCCAGCTGCGGAAATGTCGCACGAACGACGCGAGCTTTCCACGCTTCTTGACGGCGTCGATGCAATCTACGAAGGCATCGACAACCTTGCCGACCTCCATCGTAAGGCAAAGGCTTTCGAATGCGCGCAGGACCAGGCGAATTGCTATGCGCACGAGGTTTCTCCCGCGATGGACCGCTTGCGCGAAGCGGTCGACGCAATGGAGCCGATTGTCGCTCGCGAGTACTGGCCTGTTCCTACGTATGACGACCTGTTGTTCTACGTGTAAGGCATAGCGGCTTATAAACAAGCGCCCCCTTTTCGGCCCCCTCGGTTTCTGGATGCAGAAGCCGAGGGGCGTTTCCGAGGAGGGGCGCATTGCGTTACGCAGGGGTGGATGTTATCGTTCGATTCCGACAATAATGCGGAAGTGGCGGGCAATGCGCCTGGGAAAGAAGGAGTCGTGCAGCAGACGAATTCGAGCAAAGACTCCCTCTGTCAAGAATCGACGCATGCTCAAGAGGCTTCCCGAAACGAAGTATCGACGGAAAAGGCTGGGTGTTCGCCGAGCAAGGGCGCGCCCGTTTCGACTTCGACTGCTTCCGAAGAAGTAGACCGTGCCGTCCTCCATGGCGAATCATTCAAGAAGAGTTTCGAAGGAAGAGAGCTCTCATCAATAAATGGCCTCGCTTTGGGGCTCTGCCTCGGCGTTGCCTTCGGCATTATTTTCGACAGCCTGGCAATCGGCATAGGATTAGGCCTTGCCCTGGGAGCCGCCTTCGACGCCCTCAAGGGAAAGATCGGAAAATAATCAATCAAATCTTTCGACGTGCGTTTCTTGCACATAGCGGTTTTTGATTTCCATCAACGTTGTCGTGTGCGGTTGCTCAAAATGGGCTTGCTGGCAGGCTTGCGAAGTCCATTTTTCAAGGAGAAGAACAAGGTCCTCTTCCTCCGCCGAGCAGTAGTAGCAGTACTCGAGGCAGCCGTTTTCGCGGCGAACTTCATCGAGCAAGCCGCTGTCGAGGACGTCTTTCACAAAGGCGTTGCGCATTCCGGGCTTGACGGTATAACGGACATGCAGCACACAATTGCCCATGAGCAGCTCCTTTTCTCACGTTGAAAACCTCGAAAACCTGCCTTGAGCATAGCGCGAAGGGATAAGAGCCTGATTTACATCGGGCAAAACGCCTTGAACGCAAGGTAAAGGGCGCACAGCAGGGCGAGAAACGCTACATTTGCCACGGCAAACTCTTTCAGGAACATAGACAGTCGGGCTTCCGGGGTGTGAAGGTCGAGCCTCATTGCTATCAAGCTTGCGAGAGAAGCGATAGGCGTTCCGAGCCCTCCCAGGTCGACGCCAAGCAAAAGAGCAGGCCAATTGGAAG
>JBKTHK010000053.1:0-13742 GCA_047240885.1 Slackia sp.
GCCAGTCCACCAAAGCACCCGAGGTGTCATACATCGCATGGCCGTAGGGCATGGCGCCGTCGAATCGGTCGAACTCGGGGTTCACGTACTTGGAAAGAACGGCCATCATGGCGTCTTTGTTGTAGTTCGGGTTGTCGTCGAAACGGCCCTGGGAGTAGTTCTCCTGAAGCTTGCTGCCCGCGCTCGCCACGCCGGAGTAGGTCATGGACATGGAACCGCCGGGGATGTCCTGCTTCTCGAACAGGGTGACCTTCACGCCCTTTTCCAGCAGGCGGGTGGCTGCCACAAGGCCTGCGGTGCCGGCGCCCATGATGATGACGTCGGTGTCGATGGCCTGCTCGGTGCCGCCGGTCAGCTCTTCGGGGCCCTTCTGGAATTCGCTTGCGTCGATGCCCGCATTGCCGAGGCATTCGAGCGCGGCGTTCTTGATGGCGTTGCAGGTGGTGGTTGCGCCGGAGATGGCGTCAACATCGAGGTTCTGGGTTTCGAGCACCTTCGCGGGCCACATGGTGGCGGCCAGGCTGCCGATGCCGGGGGTTTCGTCGTGGTTGAGAACCTGCAGGCTGGCAATCGCGCCGTCTTTGACCACGGTCTCAACGAAGACGTAGTTCTCGTGGCCCATGGCTTTGGCTACGTATTTGCCGTCGGTGGCCTCGCTCATTTTTTTGTATGCGGTTTCATTGGGTTTTCGCGGTGCTTGCTGCATCGGACGATTCATCTTTGCTGGACGGGGACGGGGCGCATCCGACTCCCATTGTTGCAACGGCGCCCAATGCGCCGACAACGCCTGCACCCTTCAAAAAGTCGCGACGATTCAACTCCATGGTCATGGTCTCCTCCTTGTGTTCCTCCCTTTTCGAAGCGTGTGAAAAGCCGCCTCGAAGACGCCTCGACCATAGGCCTATTACCTCGCTCTGTCCTCACCGAGTATCGGTGAATTTATTAAAATGCCTGGTCAAGTCTTTGACAGGCATATGTGGTGCGGGTATTGTTCATGAGGTGTCAGACCGCCTTTCTGAAGGGTGAGATGGGCGCGTTGGCGATTGAGCGACAATGGCACGAATTACAGAGGGGCGCGCGATTCGCTTCGAGGATCGCAGCGGTGTCTGCGTGCGGTTTCGGGCTGTCGAAGGCGGCAACATCTATTGGATACCTGTCGGCGATGGGGTCCGTTACGCGGAATGTGGGTTTTGTGACCGAACTATGGTTCATGCTCGCAAGCGAAGCGGTCTCGCTTGTTCTTGCCATTGTGGTGGCTTCTTTGGCCGCTCGTGGCCACCTTCGTCCGCGCTCTATTCCCCAGTGGCAGGCGTTGCTGGTGTTTTTCGCGGGATTCCTCCTGAGCGCATCGGGTGTGCTCGCGCCTGTACCTGAGCCATATTCTGCGGCGCTGCTCGGCTGTGTATACGGAGTTGCGTCTTTTCTGTTCTGCATAACGTGGATGGAAGAATTCGCCTATCAAGACCCGTCGGATTCCCATAAGAGCATGGTGGCGGGACTCTGCATTCAAACGGTTCTCGTCGTTGTGGTGTCAATGCTTCCCGGGTTTGCTCTGACTTTCGTCGCCATGGCGTCCGCGTTTATTTCCGTGTTGTGTCATTTCGATATCGTCATGCGCAAGACGGGCGTTTTAGGCGAGACTGCGCATGGCGAGTTCTCTTCCGCGTGCGAGGTTTTCGAACCCGTGACGGCGCGTGCATTCGTTGCGAAGTTCGGTACCGCGTTTGCCTGCCTTTTCGTGCTGGTGGGCGTTGTGGGCATCTTGCATACGTCGGTTCTGGGGTCATCGTTTGAGCATATCGTCGGTGGGGTGTCTATGTGGATCCCTCTTGCCTTTGCCACGGCTGTCACGGCGGTTGCCGGCCTGGCGGCGTTGCGTCTGCCGGATCCCACGTCGGTGTATAAGGCGGTACTGCCCGTCATGCTGGCGTTGCTCACGCTGCTTCCGTTCGTGGGCGATTACCTCGGATCGCTTGCGGGCGGGGCTATGATCGCTTGTTACGACGTGTGCGGCATGCTGTTTCTCTTCTTCATCGTGGACGCGGCGCATGGGCATCGTCAGCAAAGTTATCTGCTCTCGAGCGTGTACATGGGCGGCTCGAACGGTTTTCTGGCATTGGGCCTTGGCATAGGGCTGCTCGTCAACTATCTGAGCGGCGATTACGATATCTCTCTCATGACGCTGCTCGCTTTTGTTGCCATGTATCCTCTGGGCATTGCGTTCGTCATGGTCATGCGCCGCAGCATGCAGGGCGTGCGGCCAGCTGCGGATGGGAACAATCTTGGGGGGCAGGCTCAGGCGCAGCGCCTCGCACAGGACGCGAACCCTTCTTCCAACGGAGCGCTGGGGCGGCATGAACAGGCGCACGAAGATGGCTCGCACGGAGACGAAAGCGCGGTTGATACTGTCTCCGACTCTCCCGATGCGACGGCGTCGATTCCCGAAGAGCGAAGCGAGGTCTTTCCGGTCGAGCCCGATTGGGAGGCGGCCTTGCATTCGTTTGCCGAACGCCGCTCACGAAGGCGAAACGGAAATATGCTCACTTTGTGCGCGGTCGTTCCGCAAAGCGTATTGCCGAAGAGCTACTTCGGAACACTGTATGGACGCACACAAGAACGTGTACGCCAAAACGAAGGTGTCGGGCAAAGACGACCTCATGAACCTTTTCGAAGACGAGGCGTTCGGGCGATAGGGCATCGCAATCGAGGCATGGCGTTTTTCAATCGGAGGTGTTTTGGCGGAAGGCGTCTAGCCCCGGCGGCGCCTTTGCTCAATGCCTGTCCGTATCGAACGCTACAATACAAAGCTAAACTGCGTATAGTTACTGAAAGGAACGTTCATGAAGCGTCTGACTTCCCGCGCTGCCGACGGCACGGCTTCAGTCGACCCCTCTATGGTTGACGAGGCCATTCGTCGTCTGGCTGCATACGAAGACATGCATGACGACCTCGAGGCCAGGCTTGGGCTTAGAGACTGTTGCTGAGCGAAAAGCGGCAGGTACGCTGAACGCCTCCACGGGCAATCAGCTTATTGCACAGAAGGTGGCCCTTAAGACCACCATCGGCATGTTCGATATCTACGGAATTGAATAAGGCGCAACCTCGCTTGTCTTGGCTGCAGATTTAGGTGGTTGAGATTTCTTCGTCATGCGCTGAAAGGGAAGTGTCGGGCGGCTTCTTGGGCTTCCACAAGCCCCTTGACGCCTTCGGATTTCGTTGCGCAAGTGCGCGGTTGCGCCCGTGTATAATCGAGCGGAGGTTCTAGATCGCCGCCGTATGAAGCAACGCAAGCGGGATGCGACGGCCCGATTCGTACGGATGGTGAATCGTCATGGAGAAGAAATACATCTTGGCGCTCGACCAGGGCACCACGTCTTCGCGGGCGCTTGTCTTCGACAGGCAAGGCCGTATCCATGGTTCGGCGCAACATCCTTTTCGCCAGATATATCCCCAGCCAGGATGGGTTGAGCACGATCCGCGTGAAATAGCATCGTCTCAGCTCGGTGTCATGGTGGAGGCGATGGTTTCGAGCAGCGTTTCGCCTGATGAAATAGATTCTATCGGCATCACCAATCAGCGCGAGACCACCATTGTGTGGGATAGGCGCACCGGCAAACCGATTTACAACGCCATCGTCTGGCAGTGTCGCCGCACGGCTCCTCTTGTGGAGGCGCTATGCGGCGATCGCTCGGTGGCCGCCGTGGTCAGAAAAAAGACAGGGCTTATCCCTGACGCCTATTTCTCGGCGAGCAAAATCAGATGGATTCTCGATCACGTAGAGGGGGCGCAAAACCTTGCCGAAGAGGGCCATCTTGCGTTCGGCACGGTTGATTCGTGGCTTATCTGGTGTCTAACCAGCGGATCGGTGCATGCGACCGATGTCACCAACGCAAGCCGTACCATGTTGTTCAACATCCATACGGGCAAATGGGACAACGAACTGCTCGATCTGTTCGGCATTCCCTGCTCTATGCTTCCCGAAGTGCGACCCTCTTCTGCCGATTACGGCGTTACATCGTATCCGGGCCTTCCTGAGGGTATTCCGATTCGCGGTGTTGCGGGCGATCAGCAGGCGGCTTTGTTCGGGCAATGTTGTTTTGAATCGGGCCGTGCCAAAAATACCTATGGCACGGGTTGCTTCATGCTCATGCACACAGGCAACGTGGCGGTTGAATCTTCCCACGGTCTGGTGAGCACGATTGCGGCGAGTGCGCCTGGCACTTCGCGCCTCGAATACGCCCTCGAGGGAAGCGTATTCGTGGCCGGGGCTCTTATTCAGTGGTTGCGCGACGAACTGGGCATCATCAAAAGCGCCCAGGAAAGCGAGGCCCTTGCCTTGACGGTTGAGGATTCGGCGGGGGTCTACATCGTGCCTGCATTTACAGGGCTTGGCGCTCCCTACTGGGATGCCGATGCGCGCGGCGCTATATACGGCTTGACGCGCGGCGCCACGCGTGCGCACATTGTCCGCGCGGCGCTTGAGTCCCTTGCGTATCAGGTGGCCGACGTGGCGCGTACCATGGAGCAGGATTCAGGCATGAGAATTGACGAGCTGAACGTCGATGGCGGCGCCTCGGACAACAACCTGCTCATGCAGATTCAGGCCGACATCCTCGGTGCTCAGCTTAATCGCCCTGCGTTATCGAAAGCACCGGCCTCGGCGCGGCGTTTCTGGCGGGATTGAACACGGGGTTTTGGGAAGATCTTGACGAGATACGTTCCATCCGCGCTCATGACGACCATTTCCTTCCCCGCATGGATTCATTGGCGCGCAAGCAATGCATGGCCGGGTGGCATGATGCCGTAAGGCGCACGTTGTCTGCTTCGGACGAATAGGGCGCCGCACGCTGCGCTTTTCGTGGTGCTCTTGGGTGTTTGGCGGAAGAATAGGGCCGTGAGGTTTGCGTTCTTGCTATGATGAATCGGTATGAAAAAAAGCGCTTGTGCGCGAAGAAAGGAACAAGGAATGATTATCTCCATCGCAAGCGATCATGCGGGTTTCGATCAGAAGCAGGAGCTGGTCGATTACCTGACGGGTCAGGGCTACGATGTGATCGACCGCGGCCCCGACAGCGACGGCCGTGTCGACTATCCCGATTACGCGGCCGCCGTAGCTCACGATGTGTCTGGCGGAACCGCTGATCGAGGCGTGCTCGTGTGCGGCACCGGTATCGGCATGGCTCTGGCCGCCGATAAAGTGGTCGGTGTCCGTGCTGCCAATGTTATCAACGTGCAGTTCGCAGAGCTGTGCCGTCAGCACAATGACGCCAACGTCGTCACGCTTTCGGGCCGTTTCGTCGAGCTGGAGGAAAACAAGAAGATCGTGGATGCGTTCCTCACCACGAAGTTCGAGGGTGGCCGCCATGCCATGCGTGTGGCAAAGATCATGAAGCTCGACGCCGAAGGCGGAGCTACGATCGGCGCCGATGGCAATGTGCGTCGCGCATAAATAGGCAAGTTGAAAATCGGTCGCTTCGGCGGCCGATTTTACATTTGAACGATATGTGTGTGGAAGTGTGCCGTCGACATGCTTCTCCGTAAGCCCCGTCTGAAGCGGTGGTAAAATAGGCGGATTCGTTGTGCTTGCGGCTTTGAGTGACCGCAGCGAGTGAAAGAAAGGATGTATCCATGCCTTTTTCCTATCTGGACAAAGATCCTCAGGTGGCTGCCGCCGTCTCCGCAGAGCTTTCGCGCCAGCGCGATTCAATCGAGCTGATCGCGTCAGAGAACTTCACGAGTCCGGCAGTTATGGAGGCCATGGGCAGCGTCCTTACCAATAAATACGCCGAAGGCTACCCTGGGAAGCGCTATTACGGCGGCTGCGAAAAGGTTGACTTGGTAGAAGAGCTTGCCCGCGAGCGTGCGAAGGAGCTTTTCGGCGCAAAGTTCGCCAATGTGCAGCCTCATAGCGGCGCGAATGCGAATCTTGCCGCGTATTTCGCGCTCATTCAGCCGGGCGATACTGTGCTGGGTATGAGCTTGGATAACGGCGGTCATCTTACGCACGGTTCGCCGGTCAACTTTAGCGGCAAGCTGTATGATTTCCACGGCTATGGCCTGACGGATGATGAAACCATCGATTACGAGGCCATTGAACGCATGGCCGCTGAGCTCAAGCCCAAATTGATCGTCGGCGGCGCTTCTGCGTACCCTCGCGTGATTGATTTCGAGCGCATGGCCGACATCGCTCATCGCCATGGCGCATATTTCATGGTGGACATGGCTCATATTGCGGGTCTTGTTGCTACGGGCGCCCATCCTAGTCCTGTTCCGTATGCGGACGTCACCACTACCACCACGCACAAGACCCTTCGCGGTCCACGCGGCGGCCTTATTCTGTGCAATGACGAGGAGATCGCCAAAAAGATCGACAAAGCGGTGTTTCCGGGAAGCCAGGGCGGCCCGCTCATGCATGTGATTGCAGGCAAGGCGGTTGCTTTCGGCGAAGCGCTGCAGCCTGAATTCAAAACCTACATCGACAACGTGGTCGCGAACTGCGCCGCCATGGCGGAAGGCCTTACCGCCGGCGGGCTTCGCCTGGTTTCTGGCGGTACGGACAATCATCTGTGCCTCGTGGATCTGACCCCTGCCGATGTCACGGGTAAAGACGCCGAGAAGCTTCTTGAGAGCGTTGGTATCACCGTGAACAAGAACTCCATTCCCAACGAGCCGCGTTCTCCCTTCGTGACCAGCGGCATTCGTGTCGGGTCCGCCGCCGCTACCACGCGCGGCCTTGACGAGAACGACTTCGCCGCGTGGGCGAGCCATCGCCGCTACGGTTTTCGCAGCCGGCGACGAAGAGAAGCTTGCCGCTATAGCCGCGCAGGTTCGCACCATCCTGATGCGCATCCGCTGTATCCCGAATACGATTTCTAAACAAGGCTACCGCTTGATTCAAGCCGCTCGGCGATTCTTATTCGTCGAGCGGTCTTGTGCGCCAAGGAGGACGAAATGGCTTTTGAAAACGAAGAACGGGTTGTGCTCGTCGACCATCCCATGGTGCGGCATAAGCTTGCGATCCTGAGGGGTAAGACCACCCCTTCCAAGCAATTCCGCGAGCTTGTCCGCGAACTCGCCATGTTCGAAACGTTCGAGGTCACGCGCGATCTTCCCCTCGAAGAAGTGTTCGTCGAAACGCCGGTCGCGGAAGCGAAGTGCAAGATAGTCAAGGGCCGCAAAATGGCGATTGTCCCTATTCTTCGCGCAGGCCTTGGCATGGTGGAAGGCGTGCTCGACCTCGTGCCCGCCGCATGCGTCGGTCATCTGGGCATGGAGCGAGACGAGCAGACTCATCGCCCGCGCGAGTATTACGCCAAAATGCCGAAAGACATCGCCGATAGGGATGTGCTGATCGTCGATCCCATGCTGGCAACAGGAGGAAGCTCCCTTGCCGCCATCGAGTATCTTCGCGAATGCGGAGTCAAAAACCTTAAGCTCATGGTTTTGGTTGCGGCGCCGGAGGGAATTCGCGCCGTGCTCGATGCGGATCCCGATGTGACGGTGTATACGTGCGCGATTGACGATGGCCTCAACGATGCCGCTTATATTGTTCCTGGTCTCGGGGATGCGGGCGATCGCATTTTCGGAACCAAATAAATCGGTGAAATCACGAACGGCTTGCTGTGCGCGCCTGCGCAGCAAGCCGTTCCATTGTATAGGGAGGCTAGCATGGCGCAAAGGCATATCGAGCGTCCTTCGTGGGACGAGTATTTCATCCATCTCGCATTCGAGGTCGCGAAGCGTTCGACCTGTCTTCGTCGCGCGGTGGGGGCTATCATCGTGAAGGATCGTCGAATTCTCGCCACGGGTTACAACGGCGTTCCTTCGGGTCTGCGCCATTGCGAAGAAACGGGTTGCCTGCGCGAACAGCTCGGCGTTCCTTCGGGGCAGCGTCACGAAATCTGTCGCGGCCTTCATGCGGAGCAGAACGCCATTATCCAGGCGGCGCGCTACGGCATAGATATAGAAGGCTCGTCTATCTATATAACAACGCAACCTTGCTCGGTATGCGCCAAGATGCTCATTAATGCCGGCATTAAGGAAATCGTTTTTGCAACCCCGTATCCTGATGCATTATCAGAGGAATTGCTTTCGGAAACGGACATTCTTATTCGTAGTGTCGATGGATCCGTATAAAAATCGTATAAAGTTCACCCCGTTTGCGTGTTTTTTTCTTCTTTTACCATCTTCATGCGAAATTGATATACATTTTTTGCTAGAGTGAGTGAAGTTTTCGACATATGTCGGTGAAAAGTTCGATCGGATAATAAGGAGGTGAACAGCTCGATATGTTCATCGCCCTAGGGGTTTTGACCGGATTTCTCGGGTTTCTGCCCATGTTTATTGCGTTGAGGTTATCGCGCCGTTCTACTTCCACCCAGGCATTGACCATAGGTCTGTATGGTCTTGCGGGCGCGGCCGTTTCTCTGGTCGTTCTGATTATCGGCCTTGTCGCCTGTGGATTATTGGCTCGCGAGAGCCTCATTTCTTATGTGATAGCGGAAATACTCACTTTTTTGGTATCCACAGTTACGTATGTCTTCTATAAAAATGTGTTTGCAAACGCAAGCGCAAGTAATGATTGCAAGTAAGGAAGGAATCTCATGGGCGAAGCTCTCAATCAGTTCGTCGCGGAAGCGCAAGGCCTCGCGGCGCACTTCGATCCCCACACGGTGTTCAGCATCGGCGGTTGGGAAGTCACCCAATACGTCGTCTGGCTGTTCATCGCGCTCGCCGTTACCTTCGCGGTCGTGCTTATCTCCGCGAAGAAGCTCCAGCTCATTCCTACCAACAAGTTTTTCAATACGGTGGAATACGGCTATGAGGTCGTGAACAAGAGCATTGCCGAAGACGTTATCGGCAACGGCTTCAAGCAGCATGTGCCCTTCCTGGCCACGATGTTCTTCTTTATCCTGATCTGCAACATCCTTGGTCTGATTCCCGGCTTTAAAACCGCAACGGGCGCTATCTCTTGTACCTGGGCTCTTGCTGCAATCTCGTTTGTCTACTTCAACTACTACGGCTTGAAGAAGTTCGGCCTTCTGGGCTACTTCAAAAATCTTTGCCCGAGCGGCGTTCCGAAGCCCATGGTTCCGGTCATCTGGTTCCTCGAGCTCTTCTCCATGATCATTCGTGTGCTTACGCTTGCAGTCCGACTTTACGGCAACATGCTCGCCGGCCATATGATGCTCGCCATCTTCGGCATCGCAACCACCTGCTTCATTCAGCAGGCTCTGTTTGCCGGATCTATGGACCTCATCGCCGGCCTGCCTTCCATCGCATGGTTCGTGCTTTTGGTGCTTATGTATGCCATGGAGTGCTTGGTCGCATTCATCCAGGCGTTCGTTTTCGCCATCCTTTCCGCGTCTTACGTCAATACGGCGACCCACGCGCACTAAGCGCATAAAGCGCATACGTCCGCCGCAACGCATGCGGTCTGATTACGGTGTTTCAGCTGCACCCCTCAGCTGGCAAATATAGGTAAGAAACCCCGAAGAAAAGGCATGGGGTTCGACAAAGGAGGAAACTGTGGAAATCACTGTCGCACTTGCCGCACTGAAGGTCGTCGGCTACGGCCTCGCCGCTATCGGCCCTGGCATCGGCATTGGTATCGCTACCTACGGTCTGTGCGTCGCTGCTGCTCGCCAGCCTGAGATGAAGGGTCAGCTCATGGGCTACTTCTTCATCGGTGCTGCAATGTCTGAGGCATTGGCACTGCTCGGCTTGGTTCTGTTCTTCATCGGTTAATCCATTCGATTTACTGCATGGTTTTTACGAAGAAAGAACAGGAGGCAAGCGAGTTGAAAGCGTACACAACCAAGGTCGGCAAAGTCGGCGCTATTGTTGCCTCTGCAGCTACCGTCGCTCTTTGCAGCCCCGCGTATGCATTCGCTTCTGAGGGCGGTGGCGTCGAAGCCATTCTGCCCAAGATGAATGAATTCATCCCCATGCTCGTCGCCTTCATCATTTTGTGGGTCATTCTTGCGAAGTTCGGTTGGCCGGTTTTCGACCGTATGCTCGAGAAGCGCGCCAACACTATTCGCGATGACCTCAAAAACGCCGAAGAGGCCCGCCAGGAAAGCGAACGTCTGCTCGAAGGTACAAGCAGCAGCTCGCCGAGGCTAAGGCTGAAGCTTCCCGTATCGTTTCCGATGCGAAGAAGACCGGCAGACGTGAAGGCCGACATTACGGCGAAGGCGCAGCAGGAAGCCGCCGACATGATCGAAGGCGCATGCAGCCATCAGGCTGAGAAGAAGGCTGCTGTTTCTGAGCTGCAGGCTTCCGTCGCCGACCTCTCGGTCGCAGTGGCCGGCAAGCTTATCGGCAACGATCTGTCTGACGAACAGCATCGCGCTATGATCAAGCGCTACGTCGAAGAGGCGGGTAGTTTCAATGCCAACTAATCGTCTGCTTGTTAAAGAAGAAATCGCAACGTATGCCGGCATGCTTCTCGATGCGGCCTTTTCCGAAGGCGGCCAGGAGCGCGTGCTGGACGTTCGCGACCGCTGGAAACCGTGTTTTCGCTGTACCGCGGCAATACCGATCTGCGCGAAGCGCTGACTGATCCGGCGTATTCTCCTGAACAACGTGGACGTTTGGCCGCCAACGTGTTCGAGGGAATAGACCCCTTGGTCAACAGCGTGATCACCGTTATGGCGGAGCGTAACAATCTCGGCGAGCTTTCACAGGTCGTCTCTGCATTCTACGAGACTTCCGAGGAAAAGCTCGGCGTTTGCGTCGTCGACGTGACTACGGTCGTCGCGCTTGACGACGAGCTTCGCTCGGTTATCACCGAGAAGCTTTCCAAGGATTTGGGCAAAAACGTCGTGCTGCGCGAGCACATCGACACGTCCATCCTGGGCGGCATTATTATGAGTACTCATGGAAAACGCATCGACGCGAGCATTGCTTCTCAGCTGGAGCACACTCGCAACGTGCTTACGGAATCTAACGATGGAGGTGAATGCTAGTGACAGAAATCACCGCAAAGTCTATCGACGAAGCATTGCGCAAGCAGCTGGATTCTCTTCAGACCAGTGTCGATGCCCGTGAGGTCGGTACGGTCGTCCAGGTAGGCGACGGTATTGCCCGCGTCGATGGTTTGAAGGGCGCCATGGCAGGCGAGCTCCTGGAGTTCGTCGGCATCGGCGGCAAGGTCGTCTACGGCCTTGCTCAGAACCTCGAAGAAGACGAAGTCGGCGCCGTTCTTCTCGGCGATGTCACCGCAATTCGAGAAAACGACCAGGTTCGTACCACCGGCAAGATCATGGAGGTTCCCTCCGGCAAGGGCTTGCTCGGCCGCGTTGTGAACCCCCTTGGCATGCCTATCGACGGCAAGGGCCCCGTTAAGGCCGAAGGCACCCGCCCCGTCGAATTCAAGGCTCCCGGCGTTATTAGCCGCAAGCCCGTTCATGAGCCCATGCAGACCGGCATTATCGCCGTCGACGCCATGGTGCCCATCGGACGCGGCCAGCGCGAGCTTATCATCGGCGACCGCCAGACTGGCAAGACCGCTATTGCGATCGACGCCATCATCAACCAGAAAGACACTGACATCATCTGCATCTATGTTGCGGTCGGCCAGAAAGCTTCCACGGTTGCAGGCGTTATGGAGACGCTCGAGAAGCATGGCGTCATGGACAAGACCATCATTGTCGCGGCGAACGCTTCCGACTCCGCTCCGCTGCAGTACATCGCTCCTATGGCTGGTGCTGCAATGGGCGAGTACTTCGTCTACACCGGCGAGAACGGCGAGCCTGCGGGCCCCGAAAATCACGGTCGCCACGTGCTGATCATCTATGATGACCTGTCCAAGCAGGCTGTTGCGTATCGTCAGATGTCTTTGACCCTGCGCCGTCCGCCGGGACGCGAGGCGTATCCTGGCGACATCTTCTATCTGCATAGCCGCCTGTTGGAGCGCGCCGTGAAGATGTCCGACGAATACGGCTGCGGCTCCATGACCATCTGCCGATCGTCGAAACCCAGGCTGGAGACGTTTCGCTTATTTCGACAAACGTAATCTATTACCGACGGTCAGATCTTCTTGGTTACCGACCTGTTCTATCAGGGCCAGCGCCCGGCAGTCGACGTTGGCATCTCGGTTTCTCGAGTCGGCGGTTCCGCCCAGACCAAGGCCGTGAAGTCTGTTTCTGGTACGTTGCGCCTCGACCTTGCTTCTTATCGCGAGCTTCAGGCGTTCACCCAGTTCGGTTCTGACCTGGACAAGTCCACGCAGGACCAGCTGAACCGCGGTGCGCGCATGACCGAGCTCCTGAAGCAGGAACGCTACAAGACCTTGGCATACGAAGAAGAAGCTGTCGCTGTCTATGCAGGCGGCAAGGGCTTCCTTGACGACATCGAGGTCAAGGATGTTGTTCGTTTCCGCAACGAGCTCATCGATTACCTGCGTGCAAGCCATGCCGACGTGCTGAAGAAGATTCACGACGATAAGAAATTCACGCCTGAAAGCGAAGAGGCTCTTGTTGCGGCAATCAATGCTTTCAAGCAGCAATTCGCGGCGTAAAGGAAGGCTAGAACATGCCTAACCTGCACGACATTGAAAAGCGCATCAAGTCGGTTTCTTCGACTATGCAGATCACGCGCACCATGGAAATGGTTGCAGGCGCGAAGGTGAAGCACGCTTCCGAGCGCATCATCACCGCCACGCCGTATGCCGAGTCCATGACCGAAATGCTTCAGGGCGTTGCGGAGCGCGTGCAGGCCAGCGAAAACCCTTTGCTGGAAAAGCGTGCGGACGTTAAGCGTATGCTGGTGGTGGCCGTGGTTTCCGACCGCGGCCTTGCCGGCGGCTTCAACTCCAACGTTCTGCGTACGGTAGAGAAGCTGATTCGCGCGAAAAAGGCGCAGGGTGTCGAGGTCGAAGTTATCGCCTGCGGCAAGAAGGCTATTGGATTTTTCAAGTATCGCAAGATCGAGCCGGTGCTTGATTTCAAAGATCTTTCTGCCGACCCTACGCTTGAAGAGGCGAATGCCATCGCCGATTACGCCGTTGCGGCGTATGAAGAAGGCCGTGTTGACGAGGTTGTTTTGGTGTACAACCACTCGAAGAACGCTGCTGAGCAGGTTCTGCGCGAGGAAGTAATCCTACCCGTCGATACGCAAGCTGTCATGACCGCTTCTGCCGAATCGGCGGAAGCCGCAACCGAGTCCATTCCCGCGAGCGTCGAGTTCGAACCCGAGCCGGCCGACGTGCTGGCCCGTCTTCTGCCTGCATACCTGCGCACGTCGATCTATCATGCATTGATCGACTCCGCTGCAGGCGAGCAGTCCGCGCGACGCACTGCCATGCATTCGGCAACCGAGAATGCGAATGAGATGGTGGAGACACTGTCTAGGTTGTATAACCGTGTACGTCAAGGTGCCATCACCACTGAGATCTCCGAGATCGTTGGTGGCGCTGCAGCTTTGGAGGATTAAATGGCTGACGAGAAAATGCTTACCAAAGCGGAGCTTGAGGCCAGCAAAGGCGCTACGGGACGCATTGTGCGTATCGTCGGCCCTGTTGTTGACGTCGAGTTCCCTGCGGATCAGCTGCCGGCGATTTATAACGCGCTGACGGTTGACGCCGTAACCCCCGTCGGCGAAATTCACGTCGTTCTGGAAGTTGAAACCATGCTTCCTGGCAACCTCGTGCGTTCCGTCGCAATGAGCTCTACCGACGGCCTGGTGCGTGGCGCCAAGGTCGTTGACACGGGTCATCCCATCATGATGCCCGTTGGCCC
>JBKTHK010000054.1:0-13180 GCA_047240885.1 Slackia sp.
GGCCCTGATCGACGAAGGCTTCGGCCAGACGGCGAAGGCCTACATCCTCTACCGCGCCGAGCGCAATCGCGTGCGCGACGTGAACAGCCGCATCTTCCAAACGCTCAAAGATATCACGTTTTCCAAAGCGTCCGATTCCGACATGAAGCGTGAAAACGCCAACATAGACGCAGACACCGCCATGGGCACCATGCTCAAGTACGGCAGCGAATCGGCCAAGCAGTTCTACGAGATGTGCGTGATCGCGCCCGAGTTCGCGACGGCGCATGTCAATGGAGACATCCATATCCACGATATGGACTTCTACACGCTCACCACCACCTGCTGCCAGATTGACCTGCGCAAGCTGTTCCGCGGCGGATTTTCCACCGGCCACGGCGTGTTGCGCGAGCCGAGCGACATCGCCAGCTACTCCGCGCTTGCCTGCATTGCCATCCAGAGTAACCAAAACGATCAGCACGGCGGCCAGTCCATTTCCGATTTCGACTACGGCCTGGCCGAGGGTGTGCACAAAACGTACCGCCGCCTGTTCAAAAAGCACATAGCCGAAGCGTGCGACCTTTTGGCCGATCGCGAGGACGCGCGCGAAATTGCCCAGCGGGCAACCGCTGCGGCCGAAGAGGCCACGGGGACGTGGGCGTCGCTTGAAATGGACGAAGGCTACCGCGCGTTTGTTGCCGAAGCGCTTGCGAACGAAGGCATCGAACGTCCGTTGGCGGAGCGAGCGCTTGCCTATGCGCAGAAAAACGCCTTCAAAGATGCCGACCGTGCAACCTATCAGGCCATGGAGGCTCTTATCCACAACCTCAACACCATGCATTCCCGCGCGGGTGCGCAGACGCCGTTTTCCTCGGTGAACTACGGCATGGACACGTCTCCCGAAGGCCGCATGGTTATCAAGAACGTGCTGCTTGCCACGGAGGCCGGCTTGGGCTCGGGCGAAACGCCCATCTTCCCGGTGCAGATCTTCCGCGTGAAGGAGGGCGTGAACTACAATCCGGGCGATCCGAACTACGACCTGTTCCGCCTGGCCATGCGTTGCTCCGCGAAAAGGCTGTTTCCCAACTTCAGCTTCGTGGACGCGCCGTTCAACCTGCCGTACTACAAGGGCACGCCCGAAACGGAGATCGCCTACATGGGATGCCGCACGCGCGTCATGGGCAACGTCTATGACCCCGACCGCGAAATTGTAACCGGGCGTGGCAACTTGAGCTTCACCTCCATCAACCTGCCGCGGCTTGCCATCATGGCGAAGGGCGATGTTACGTTGTTCTTCCGGATGCTCGATGAAAAACTCGCTTTGGCGGTGGGCCAGCTTGACGAGCGCTTCGAAATTCAGGCGCGAAAAAAGGTCTATAACGCTCCGTTTTTGATGGGGCAAGGCGTCTGGCTGGACTCCGAGAAGCTCAAGCCCGAAGACGAGCAGCGTGAAGTACTCAAGCACGGCACGCTCTCCGTGGGCTTCATCGGTTTGGCGGAAACGCTGGTGGCGCTTACGGGCAAGCATCATGGCGAAAGCGCTGAAAGCCAGAAGCTTGGCCTGGAGATCGTGGGTCACATGCGCCGCTACTTGGACAGGCTTTCTGCCGAGCGCAAGATGAACTATACGCTACTCGCTACGCCTGCCGAGGGTCTTTCCGGTCGTTTCGTGCGCATGGACAAGAAGCGCTTCGGCGTGATCGAGGGCGTCACCGACCGCGATTACTACACCAACAGCTTCCACGTGCCGGTGTATTACAGCATCAGCGCGTTCGACAAGATCGACATCGAGGCGCCGTATCACGCGCTCACCAACGCAGGCCACATCAGCTATGTGGAGCTTGACGGCGATCCCACGGAAAACCTCGACGCTTTCGAAGCGGTGGTTCGCCACATGAAAGAAGCGGGCATAGGCTACGGATCGGTGAATCATCCCGTAGATCGCGACCCGGTGTGCGGATACAACGGCATCATCGGCGATGTGTGCCCGAAATGCGGCCGCGCGGAATCGGACGGCGTAGCCTTTGAGCGCATCCGCCGCATTACGGGTTACCTGGTAGGAACCATGGATCGCTGGAACGATGCGAAAACGGCGGAAGAGGCCGACCGCGTGAAGCATTCGGTCATGACGCGCTAACGCGTGCTGTGCTCCCGCGCCCGCGCCGCCTGTTTCATGAAGGGTCGGCGCGGGAGCCCGAAGGGCAATGCGAAAGGGCAGGACGTTATGGCGCAAGAACAGACGAAGAACACGCGTCGGGTACAAGACGAACTGGGTGCCGCGTATGCGATGCCCATTCGCATGTACGGTGTGGTGGAGGAAAGCATCGTAGACGGACCGGGCTTGCGTTTCTCGGCGTTCGTCCAAGGGTGCAGCCATCATTGCCCGGGATGCCACAACCGAGAAAGCCAGTCGTACGAAGGCGGGTATCTTTCGACGGTGGGGGAGCTGTGCGAGCGCATTGCGAACAACGCATCCGTTTCGGGCGTGACGCTTACCGGGGGCGAGTCGTTCGAGCAGCCCGAGGCGTGTCTTGCTCTTGCCCGATGGTGTAAGACGCGTGGGCTGAGCGTATGGGCGTATTCGGGCTATTGCTACGAAGACATTCTGGCGGGCAATGCCCCCGGGCGTAAGGCGCAAGACGCTTCGGAGGCGTGCAGAAGCAGCGCCGCCCGTTGCGCAGCACGCGCGCTGCTTGACGTGTGCGATGTGCTGGTGGATGGTCCGTTCGTTATGGAAAAGCGTTCTTACGACCTGCATTGGAAGGGGTCTTCGAACCAGCGGGTGATTGACCTTGTGGAAACAAGGCGGCTTGGGCGCATGGTGCTGTGGCAAGACGAGACCATGGATTTCGCCGTTCCGGAAAACTGGTAAGAGTTTCGGGCGAGGCTCGAGCAGTTGGGATTGTTGAGCAAGTAGGCGGGTTTCGGCTGCGATTGGGGGGGGGTCGCATTGGGGTGAATCCAACCTTGCAGCTTGGTTCGGTGTTGTTTGGATATGAAGCGCATGCTGATGCGTCAAGGCTGAAATAATAATGAACAGGTGTTTAGCATACATTTGATGACATATTGTAAAGAATGATATAGAATATTTTTATATGTGTAAATTACAGCATGTCTGTACCGTTGGTACAGACAGTGCATTTCCCTGTTTTGCTTCTTTCTCTAGAAAAAGGTGTACGGTTTAATGCCACAAAATGATAATCGAGGCAAGCATATCGCCCCAATCGAAGATTCGTTCGGTGCTGGCTTTCGTCCTGTTTCGACCTCTTCCGTTACTCACGATGGCTTTCCCAATGGTTTCGACCTCCTTAATTCGGATGGTCTGCGTCGCGTGAAAAAAAAGAAAAGCAAACTCCCGAAAATCCTGATTACGGTGTTTGCTGTTTTGTTTGCTTTGATTGTGTGCGCGGGCATCGCTCTTGCTCTCTGGGTGAATTCGCTTAACAAGTCCATGGGGTTTGAGGACGAGGCGCAAAAGCAAGAGCTTATGCGGGTGCTTGCTCCTTCGAATGACGGACAAAATGCGCAAGAATCAAGCGCGTTTTATATGTTGATTCTAGGAAGCGATGCGCGTGAAGGTGATGGTGCGAGCCGTGCAGACGTCACCATGCTCTGCCGCATAGATCCTGACACCGCCACGGTCGATCTTGTTTCCATTCCGCGCGATACCATGGTGGAAATCGACGGCTACGGTACGCAGAAGATAAACGCCGCCTATTCGTTCGGTGGCGCGGCCGGTGCGGTAGAGACCGTCTCTCAGTTCGCGGGCGTTGATATTTCTCACTATGCCGAGGTTCATTTCGAGGAGCTGGAGTCGGTGGTCGACGAACTCGGAGGCATTTGGGTGAATGTTCCCGAAGCGTTTCAAGCGGGCAACATATCTTTCGATGCGGGGGAGCAGAAGCTTAACGGTGAACAGGCTCTGGCTTTTGCTCGAGAGCGCCACAACGTTTCCGGGGGCGATTTCGGTCGTGCTCAGGCACAGCGTATTATCGTGCAAGCCATCATCAAGCAGGTGCTCAACACGCCCCCTGCCGAGCTTCCCTCAATCGTGGGCAAGCTTGCATCGTCGGTGTCTACTGACTACTCGGTTACTGACCTTGTTTCTCTTGCGCAGACCTTCCAAGGCAAAAGCCTTGTCATGTATTCGGCCGTTTGTCCGAGTTATTCCCTGTCGAGGGATGGCGTAAGCTACGTTGCTACGATGTTTGACGAATGGCGAGCAATGATGCAGCGCGTCGATGCGGGGCTTGATCCTAGCGACACGGAAGCGTCTATTCCCGAACCCCAGGCCGAAGACGAACGCCTGGGAGCGGCGAGCAATTCGCCGGCGCCCCGTCATTATGCCGGTTTGGCTGAGAACGCCGGCTTGACGACTGACGATGTGGCCCCGGAATCTGCTGGGTCCAATTAGGTGAATCCCCGATGATTGGGTAATTGAAAGGTATTGAATCATATGACGTTGCTTGAATTATTGCAGCTTATACAAAAGCACCTGAAGCTGGTTGTAATCACGCCTCTTGCCTGCGCGTTTCTTGCGGCCGTGGTTAGCTTCGGTTTTCTGCCCGACACATACACAGCAACCACGAGTATGTATGTTCTTACCAAGGGGGAAAACGCGCCGGGATCGGTCTCCAATTCTGACCTTGCTGCAAGTCAGATGATTACAAATGACGTGGCAAGCTTGATAAAGAGCGACAGGGTTTTGAAAGACACGGCGACTGCTCTGAACATGAACAGCCTTGCGGACTACGACATCACGGTGAAAAGCGAAACTACCACGCGTGTTTTGAGCGTGTCGGTTGAAGGAGAGGACGCTCAGAGTACGGCGATTATTGCCAACGGGCTTGCGAAAAACGTTTCAAGCGTTGCGCAGGAGGTTATGAGTATTCAAAGCATCAATGTGATCGATGAGGCCGCCACACCCGAGCATCCTAGCGGCCCCAACCGTCCAATGTATGTTCTTGTGGCGTTCTTGGCCGGTCTTTTCCTGGCGGTGGCTATCGTGGTGTTGCGTGACATGATGAACACCAAGGTGCGCGGCGCAGATGATGTAGAAGAACTTCTGAACGTGCCTGTCATTGGGCGCATCCCCACCATGAAAGGCGGTGAATAGTCGTGCTGTTCAAAAAGAAACAGGCCGCTGATAAAGCGGTGGTGCAAAATGCGGCAACCACGCTGTTCGCAAATATTAAATTCGCCGACGTTGATAACCCCATTCGTTCCATGGTTGTTACGTCGAGCATTCCCAACGAAGGAAAGACCACTGTTACTATCAATCTTGCTAGGTCTATTGCAGCAAGCGGTGCGCGCGTTTTGCTAGTTGAGTGTGATATGCGTCGCCGTAGTCTAGCGAACGAATTGGGCGTGCACGGGCGTAGCGGCTTATATTCCGTCTTGGCCGATCAGGTTGTGTTGCAGCATGCCGTTGTGCCTACCGCTGTGCAGAACATGTACTTCCTTGATGCGGAGCCTGGCATTCCGAATCCGGCCGATATTTTGTCTTCCAAACGTTTCAGGCGTTTTGCGCACGACCTTAAATCTGTCTACGATTACGTGATTTTCGACACGCCGCCTGTAGGAACTTTTGTCGATGCGGCGGTAGCTTCTGTTGCGGTTGACGGCGTGGTGCTGGTGGTACGTGATGATTTCACGAAGCGTTCGGAGGTGGCTGCCGCCTACGAACAGCGGTAAGGCTGGCGGGCGCATCATTGGTGTGGTTTGAACGGTTGCGAGGTGGAGGCAAGCGAGTATTACTACGCCTATTACTCCAAAGATGGCAAGCGCGTGAAGAAAAATAACAAGGCTTCCGCATCATCGGCTTCTGCTGTAAGTGTGCCGCAATCCCCTCGCGGCCAAGGCGCTCCGGTTCGTTCGGTGGCCGCGCATCAAGGATTCGACAGGGGCGCGATGCCTGCTGCTCGCGGTCAGGTGGCGGCTGGAAAGAATCGTCAGAGGTAGGCATGCGCGACATTCATTGTCATATTCTTCCAGGGGTCGATGACGGCGCGGGAAGTTTGGGCGAAAGCATACGGATGATAGCGGCTGCGAAAAAAGCGGGAGTTACTTCCATAGTTTGCACGCCGCACTGCAGGGATCCGTATTTCGACTACGACGCCATGTGGGATGCTTTCGAACTTCTGAAATCTCACGTGAGGGACATTCCTTTGCAGATGGGTTTCGAAGTGAACCACCGCAAGCTGATGGATCTTGGCATGGAATGGGCGGATTATCTGCATTTCGACGGTAGCAATGAGTTTCTGCTTGAGCTATCTACGCGCGCAACGCGTACGGAGTTCGATGAATACGAGCGTACTATCTTCGAGCTGCAGGGCAGGGGCTATGAGGTGATTATCGCCCATCCTGAGCGCTATCGGGCTATTCAGGAGGATGTGGACATTGCCCGTAAGCTGGTGAATATGGGATGCAAGCTTCAGGCTTCGGCCGACTTTGTCAAAGGCGGTCGATTCGGTCGCGAGCGCAAGCCTGCCAAGTGCTTGTTTGATGCTGGGTTGTACAGCTATATAGCAAGCGACGCGCATTACCCGGCCCATTATGCCTGCCTTGAAAAAGCCAGGTTGAACTTTCGAGTGAGAGGGTCTCATGCGCGTTAGGGCAATTTAACTCGATGCGATGTGAGCGACTTCGGAAAAATTGAACGATGCAAACAATAAGCTTGCGCCGAATTGAGAGTGCAAGAGAGAAAAGAACGTACAGGCAGGATTGGAAATTGTCGGAAAATAAGAGTGAAATAGCATCCGAAGAGAATGCAGTCGTTGACTCTCTGGCGGATAATGCTTGTGGGTCTTCGGACGATTCCGACCTAGCTCGCATTGCATTTGCGGCATCCAAGGTGACCACCGAGGAAGAGGCCGCTGCGGTTATGGATGGATTGCGCGATACCGAGGGGCTCACTGAAAGCGGCATTGCCCCTGACGTTCTTTCGAAATTGCTTCCCGGGGATGAGGTGGTTGTTCTTCCTCAGATAAAACAAGTTGCAGGGGGGGGCGGATACCGATTTTTCAAGCGTGCCTTCGACATTGTTTCGTGTGCTGCTGCCCTTATTCTGCTCGCTGTACCCATGGGTATCATCGCTATTTGCGTGAAGATTGAATCGCCGGGACCGGCGATTTACGCTCAGCGTCGCTGCGGCAAGGATGGGAAGATTTTCAAGATTTATAAATTCCGCAGCATGTATACCGATGCTGAAGCGCGTGGTGCTCAGTGGGCGGCAGGGGACGATCCTCGCATTACTCCGCTAGGTAAAAAGCTCAGAAAGACCCGTTTAGATGAAATTCCTCAATTCTGGAACGTAGTAAAAGGGGATATGAGCCTTATTGGTCCGCGTCCTGAGCGCCCTGCATTCTCTAAGGAGTTCGAAAAGCGTATCATCGGCTGGAATCAGCGTACGATGGTTCGTCCGGGCATTACGGGTCTTGCTCAGATTACGGGCGGATACGAGCTTCTTCCGAAAGAGAAGGTGCTCTACGATATCGAGTACATCGAGGATAGAAGCTTGGCAATGGACTGGTCGATTATCTGGGGTACCGTGCGTACCATGGTTTCAGGGGATGGTGCGCGATGAGGATTATGGTTGTTACCGCCGCAACGAATTCGATTCCTAGATTTCGGATCGATATGATCGATGAGTTCATTGCCCGAGGTTGCGATGTGGTTGTTCTGGGCGATGAGCCTGAAGATGTGTGGAGAGAGTATTTCTCTGACCATGCAATTCGATATCGCTCTTATCCCGTTGCTCGAAACGGTATGAACCCGATGCAAGACATGCATACAAAACGCGCTCTTGTCAAGATACTGCGCGAAGAAATGCCTGATAGAATCTTCACTTATCAGGCGAAGCCCAACATTTATGGATGTCTGGCTGCCCGAGATGTTGGAATCGATGATGTGTGTGATGATGGGTGGCCTCGGGTCGGTGTTTCACGCGTCGGGCGTGAAAAACGCGGTGCTGCGCAGCATTGTTTCGCTTCAGTACCGCACCGCTCTTGCGCATGCGAAGGCGGTCTTTTTCCAGAACGAGGAAGATGTCGTGCTTTTCGAACGCTTGGGTATCATGGGCCGCTCGAAGGCGATCATGGTGCGCGGCTCGGGCGTGAATCTGAAGAAATTCCCGTGCAAAAAGCTGCCTGGGCGCAAGGCCTGTTTGTTCGTGGGGCGCCTGGTGCGTGGGAAGGGCGTCTTAGACTACCTGGATGCGGCGCGTATGGTGAAAAAAGACCGACCCGACGTGGACTTCCATTTGGTGGGCCCTTTCGACAGCAACCCCCCGGCCGTGCAGCCTTCCGATTGGCAGCCGTATATCGACGACGGCACGGTGTTCTATCACGGCGAGCAGGCGCCTGCGGATATCGCGGCGTTTCTCGAGAAGGCCTCGGTTTTCGTGCTTCCCAGCTACTACGGCGAGGGCACGCCGAAATCGGCCCTCGAAGCCATGGCGACGGGCCGTGCGCTGATTGTGGCCGACGCAGTGGGCTGCCGCGAGGTGGTGCGCGAGGGCGTCAACGGCTTCTTGGTGCCGCCGAAAGACCCTGCCGCCCTAGCGGATGCCATGCTCAGTTCGATTGAAGATGATGCGGTGCTGCATGCGATGGCCGCGCAAAGCCGTCGCATGGCCGAAGAGATATTCGACGTGGACAAAGTGAACGAGACCATTTGCGCAACCATGGAGATAGGACGATAGGGACAGTGGCATTCGACTACAAGAAGATAATTCGCAGTAGACAAACGCGCGAGAGACTCTTGCGCGTTCTTTCCTGGGTTCCCGACCGTGCCATGGTTGAGTTGCAGTATCGGATCAAAACGGGCCGCAAGCTCGATTTGGACGATCCGCGCCGATTCACCGAGAAGCTTCAATGGATGAAGCTGTTCTACCGCGACCGCCTCATGAATCGATGCGCCGATAAGGCATGCGTGCGCGAATACGTGAAGGAATGCGGCCTTGGCGAGCTGCTTGTCCCCCTCGTGGGTGTGTTCGAGAGAGATTCCTCGATCGATTTCAGCCGCTTTCCCGACAGGTTCGTTTTGAAGGATTCCCTTGGAGGCGGTGGCAACGACGTGCTTATATGCCGCGACAAATCGTCGTTCGACATCGAGCGCGCCCGCAGCGAGGCCGATGGACGGCGCTGGCAGGCATGCGAAGCATCCCGGCGTGAATGGGTTTACGACTGCCCGGGTTCCTCGAAAGTCCTCGTCGAGGAGTTTATTGAATCGAACAGGGGGATGTGCTCGAATTCAAGTTTTTCTGCTTCGACGGGTTTCCTGCATATCTCTACGTTTTAGGCGACGCGCTCTTGGCAAAGGCGTGAAGCTCGGCATTTCTCCGTCGCCGATTTCGAACGGGTGGATGCATGGAGGGCGGACGAGGAAGGCTTGCAGGTCCTGTCGCGAAGCCCGCGTGCTACGAGGCGATGGTCGAGGCGGCGCGCACGCTTTCAGCGCCGTTTCCCCATGCCCGCATCGATTTCTATCTCGTTTCGGATGACGAATTCCGCTTCAGCGAAATCACGTTTTTCGACGGAAGCGGGTATTTCTTGTATGAGCCCGATGGGTTCGATTTCGAAATGGGAAGCTTCTTCACCCTGCCAAAAGGAGGTACGGATGAGCCTCGTCGGCATGTCCATGAACAACAATGCGGAATATCCCGGTAAGCCCTGGAATCCGAGCGTTTCCTATCCCGAATACGGTTTCGGCGACTGCATAGCTTCGACCCGAAACGATGTTTACGACATGGTCAGGCAGTGTCTTCATGCCCTTGGCCTGGATGAGCACAACTACGCGACACCCGCGTGGAACCCTTTGGGCGATTACGTGAAGCCGGGGCAGACCGTCGTCATCAAGCCGAATTGGGTCCTTCATGTCAATAAAGGCTGCGCCGAAGACGAGCGCGGTATGGATTGCCTGGTCACCCACCCGTCTATCATCCGCGCGATCTGCGATTACTGCATCATCGCGCTGAAAGGCGAAGGAAGGGTGATCGTCGGCGACGCGCCTGTCCAGGATTGCGACTACGACGCCCTCATGGACGCTATGGAGTATCGCGAGCTTCTTGCGTTCTATCGAGGCCGGGGCGTATCTCTGGTGGAGTTCGAGGATTTCCGCGCGTATCGGACGCGCGTCAACAAGATGCGCGTGATATGCGACAAGCGGCCCAACGCCGACGGCATCGAAATCGATCTGGGGTCGCTTTCCGCACAGCGCGACGATCTGGACGGGCATTTCGTTCAGGTGGCCAATTACGACCGCAGGGTCACGACGGCGTTTCACTCGCAGGGAAAGCACGTGTATTCCATCGCGCGCTCCGCCCTCGAGGCCGATCTGATTATCAATCTGCCGAAGCCGAAAACCCATCGCCTTGCGGGAATGACGGGGGCGATGAAGAACCTGGTGGGTATCGCCTGTAAGAAGGAGACGCTGCCCCATAGAACCAGCGGGGATGCGGCATCGGGGGGCGACTCCTATCGCAGCAGGAGCTTCGTCAAGCGCATGGCCGATAGAGGATTGAACCTCAAAACCTATTACGAGCGCGACGGCAAAACCGGACGTGCGGCCTTCACCTGGCTTTGGGCGGGTTTTTTCTGCCTGCTCTCCAAGAAGTTCGCGCCCGATCCGTATCTGATGGGGTCGTGGTATGGAAACGACACCATCTGGCGTACCGTCGCCGACTTGAACTATTTGATGCTTTACGCCGATAAGCACGGCGTTTTGCGCGACGTCACCCAGCGCAAGATTCTTTCCGTGGCCGATATGATCGTCGCAGGCCAAGGGGAAGGCCCTTTGCGCCCGAGCCCCAAGCAGGCGGGAGTCATCTTGGCTCCGACGATCCGTGCGCCATGGACCGATGCATCTGCAGATCATGGGATTCGATGAGCGCCGCATTCTCTGCTTGCCGCGATGCGGCAGGCGATACGGCCATGGGCGAAGCATCCGAGGTGGACGTCTGCTTCGAAGGCGGGGCCTCCAAGCCGCTTTCTGCGACGACGTTTCCCGATGAGATGCGTTTTGCGCCCCATTCCGCCTGGTCCGAAGTTCTGGAAGGCCCGGTGCGATAGTTATGAATCTGCATATGGTCAGAAAGGTAAAGACGTATTTCGACAGCCGCGAGGCCGAACGAGAGCGACGTGTGACGCGCGAGGAGATTCTTGGCGCCATCCGCGGGGTGGACGATTCACGGCTCGACACCTGTGCGCATCGGGCGCAGGAGCAGTATCGTCTTTTGCGGAAATACCAGGGATTTTTCTATAAAAGACTCTACGATGTCGCTTCGTTGGTGTTGCTTGCTCTAAAGCGCGCCGACATGCTCCGCGACGCGGTGGTCTCGCAGGAATTTCCGGTCCCCGACGAATCGAAGGCCGTGTATCTGGGATGCTCGTTCAACGATGGAATCATGCCGCAAGAGCTTGCCGAGCGATACGACATCGTGCGCGAGCCGTTTCTCGTTGGCCGTCTGCTCAACTCCGCGGTTGTGGGCTATTGGAAAGAATCGACCGCTGATGCGAAGCGTTCGCCGTTTTTCAGGGCGCAGGCTTTGGTATATCTTGCGAACGTGGCCCATGCCATATGGAACCACCGTCCTGCGGCGATCGTCACCACCTCCGAATCTTCGTTCGCATGCTCTTTGATCACGGGGCTGTGCCGCAAGGCGGGAGTCGAGCACATCTGCATCATGCATGGCGAAAAGCTCATCCAGCCGGGAACCGCATTTTTCGAGGTGGATACGTTTTATGTCTGGGACGGCTATTATGCCGATCTGTTCGTATCGTGCGGTGCGAATGTCGGCCGCTATATCGTGAGCAATCCCTGGACGGCACAGCGATGCGCGTCCGATGGCGACGGGCGTCGCTTGACGTATTACCTGCAGCTGCCGCCGCGCGATATGCGAGGCTTTGCCGATATGCTGGGCCGATTCAAGGCGGCGGGCTGGTGCGTGAAAGTCAGGCCCCACCCGAACGATATCGAGGGTGGCACGTACGAGCGGTATTTCGACGCCGATCAAATAGAGGATGGAAGAAAGGTCGGCATCCTGGATTCGATCGATGGTGCCGATATGGTTGTGAGCCAATACTCGACGGTTCTTTTCCAGTCGTGGTCTCGCGGCGTTGCGGAATTCATCGACGACGTGAGCTACCCGGGCCTTTTTGAAAATGTCGTCGATAAACGGTTCATTATGCTCGAACGGGAGCATGCGTTGCTTTCTGAACTTCTGGATGGTTTGTCATGAAAATACTGGTGATAGCGCCTCGCGCCGCGCTCGATGAATCGAGCTTCAAAGACTGGACCGGTCTCGATTTGGTCATGAAAGACTTAAGCGAAGGCTATGCGGCCGCAGGCCATCGGGTCTGCACGGTAACGCCGCATGTGTACCGGCTTTCCGAAGGGTGTTGCGTTCCCGATTGGTGCTTCCAGCGAAAACGCTGGCTCGCACGCATCCCGTTTTCGGAAATGCGGCTTTTGCCGGGTGTTTTGCGCGCGCACGGGCCGAAAGCGTGCCTGAGGCGGGGGCGGGCCGATTTGTTCATGCGTTGGATTGACGAGGCGATCGACGCGTTCGCCCCTGATATCGTCCATATCCATTCGTCGACCTATTGGGCGCATGCGGCGGCCCTGCGCTGCATCGAGCGCGGCATCCCTTTCGTCGCCACGCTCCATGGAATCAATGCGACCAACCCCGCATGCGGCGACGATGTAATCGAAAACGAGCGCGCCTTCCTTGCGACGGCGGCCGCATCCGCTTCGGCGATAACGGCCGTCAGCGGCGGCACGGCGCGTCTGATGGCCGAAATCGAGCCCTCGCTTGCGGGCAGGGTGGAAGTCGTCGCCAACGGGTCGACCCTTGAGGCATGCCCCGAAAGCGCTCCCGAAACGAGGAAACGCTACGGCATTTCCGACAATGCGCGTATTATGTCCTGCATCGGCTCGGTGGGAGAAACAAAGAACCAGGCCATGGTGATTGAGGCGTTCGCCCGTCTTTGCGAGGCGACGCGCGCGGCATGCAGGCTTATGATTGTGGGAAGAGACGTTTCGGGCGGCCGCGTCGAGGAGATCGCGCACCGCCTCGGCGTTTCCGACGAGGTGATTTTCACGGGCAACGTCTCCTCGCAAGAGGTGGCGCGCATTCTTTCTGCGGCGACGCTTAACGTGGTCGCGAGTAAAAGCGAGGGGTTTGGCCTGTCGATCATCGAGG
>JBKTHK010000055.1:0-13148 GCA_047240885.1 Slackia sp.
CTGGGCGTCAACATGCTTTCCAACATGCGCCTGTGCTCCAATGTTCCTGCGCAGTTGCGGTATTGATGGTTACCATCTGCAAAGCGACTAGCGGGCTGATTCCTTCCTCGACGGCGCGACGCAGGATGTGGTCGATATGTCCGGCGCGTGCGAGGGTGTTCGGATGGGTGTCGTCGGAAACCAGGCAGCAAAGGCGCGTATCCAGGTCGGTTTCCTTGATGGCCTGCGCGAGTCTTGACAAGTCACGCCATGCGGAACCTTCGCGGAACTGGGCGTACATGCCAAGACGAATTTTAGCGAGCGCGTCTTCGGGGCGGGTCGACTCGTGGCAACAGCGGACTCCGCTGGAAATATAGGCGTTGAGGCCTCGGTCGGTTTCCGGGACGGAATAATGGCCGGTCACGCATCCGTCGGATTTCAGAGTGGCGGCAATTTCCTCAAGAGGTTGGTCTGCTCCGGCCAAAACTCCAGGGAAGTTCATCATCTCGCCGAGACCCACGACGCAATCCCAGGCCATGGTCTCCGCCACATCGTCGGCGTCGATGCGGCTTCCTGTATCTTCGAATCCCGGCACGGCTGGAACGCACGACGGCGTGGTAACCATTGCCTTAAGCGGCGTGCGGCGTACGTCTTCGACCATTTCCTTGACGCCTTGCAGCCCTACGACGTTCGCCACTTCGTGGGGGTCCCAGTAAATGCCCACGGTTCCATGTGCTACAACGGCGCGAGCATACTGGGCGGCTCCCATCATGGAAGACTCGACATGAATGTGGCCGTCGAGAAATCCGGGGGAGAGATACATCCCGGATGCGTCGATAACCCTCGTTGACGCGCCGATGCAGTGGTTGGCGTCTCCGACGTAGGCTATGCGGCCGCATGCGATAGCCACATCCGCGTCTTCCTGTATTTCGCGCGTGTTCACATTGACGAGCTTTGCGTTGCGTATGACCGTTTCGGCGGGTTCTCGTCCCTGGGCAACGGCGATGAGCGTCTTGCTGCACTCCCAAAGCGCAGTCTTGCAGAATCGGTTGATCATCTTGGCTCCAAACTCTTCAGGTTGTTTGCGCGAATGCGGAAAGTGCATGTCCGTGCCCAGCGTTGCGTGCTAGGCGACCGGCGGCGAAGCAAGCTAGCCGATGACGCGCATGATGACGAACAACAGCGCCGCTATGACAACCGCCGCGAGAAACAGGGGAACGTTCGACCCTCTTTCTTTCTTCGGGGCGTCGGGCCGTTTGGGGAAAGTGCCCGTGCTGATATATTCGTCGTCGTATTCGAAATCATGAGTATCGACATGCTTCATGAATTGCGCTCCTTTGCAGGAAGTGATTTCTTGCAGTGTACGCGATGGGGCGTCTGCGAGAAAAAGCTTGATGATTTCTTCGCAGAGAATGCGGCAGAAAGTGCGAACAACATGCTCCTGTGCCGAAGGACGGGTTTGCTTCGGGCAAAACGGGGCGTATCGTTCTCGTGCGCAACGAAAAAACGCGCCGATTACTATCGGCGCGTTTCAGGGGGACGGGGATTCGGCTTCTATTCGACGCAATCGAGCGCGGACGCGGCAGACACGGGCTTGCGCGCTATTTCGCAGCGGGCGACCCGTACGAATTCTGCGATATAGCGGACGAAGACGTAAAGAACCATGACGCATGCCAGAACGACTTCCGCATAGGCGAGCAGGTGAAGCACGGCGGGAAACGCGACGCCGGAATTCGCCAGCAGCGTGAGGGTGCGATCGAGAGCGGTTGCGGTGATGACGAAGGGGAAGGTCATGGCCGCATAGCTGGGGTAGAACTTCAGGCGAAGGAAGTGGGGAAGGCGCGCAAGCACCACGACGAGCAGCACCTGGGCAAGCACCGCCAGTGCGCAGGCGAATGCTGCGTTGGGGGTCGGCTCGACGGCGAGGTATCCTGCGAGCGAAAGGCTCATGGGAGCGGTGTAGATGCAGAACAGAGGACGGGCTCCTTCTTCGACCGGATGCTTGATGTAGCGTGCAGTGACCAGGACTAAAAGCGCGATGTAGGCAACGAAGCCGAACCAGAAGATGAACTGTCCGAGGGTTTCGAGCCCGTAGGTGGGCGAAGAGACGGAAGCAACGACGATGCCTACGTAGCAGATGAAATACGTGGGATAGACGTTTTTAAGCTGGAATTGCATCAGGTGGCGCATCGTGAACCAAACGATGAGCACGGCATGAAGCAGAACGGCTATGCTCCAGACGAGGAATGCCGGTACATAGGCAAAGGGAGCAACGTATGTGGTCAGCTGCATCAGAGCCATTAGAAAGGTGGCGCTCACGCTTGCAAGGATGGGGTTGTCGAAATCCTTTCGAACGGACGATGCATCCACGAAAAGACGGCCGAGCAGAAGAGAAAGCATCAGTGCGGCGCTTATGCCGCAGGCTATGTATGCAGCCATGGAAAACTGCTTCAGCAGAATACCGAGCGCGGCAAGGCCGAGCGCAACGCCGCCGGTGGGAATGGGCACTTTTGCCAGGAATTCACGCATGAAAGACTCCTTTGCTTCGGGTCGTTTTCGATTCGCGGTCTTAAACGTTTTCCAGGTTCCTGTTTTCTGCGCGACCTATGGTGCGCCTTCTATTCGATAAAGTAAACTAATGAAAAATTATGATGCCATTATCTCAACTTATGGTAATGCCGTATCGATCGGGGCAGGCGGCTTCTTAGCACTATGGGCGCCGCCAAGGCCGCAAAGACGAAGGAGGGAGAGGCGCGATGCTTGATTTTCGCGTGAAGACGTTTTTGTCCGTATGCCGTCTGCTGAACTATACCCATGCGGCTCGCGAGCTGAATCTCACCCAGTCGGCGGTGTCCCAGCATATGGCCGCTCTGGAGAGGCATTATGGCGCGAAGCTTGTATCGTTTGAAGGCAAAAGCATGAGCCTCACGGAGGAAGGCATGGAGCTGCAGCGTGTGTTCCAGTCGCTTGCGCACGATGAGCTGCTTCTTGAGCGCCGTATTCGGGCGATTTCCTCCCAAAGCGCCCTTCGGCTGAACGTGGGGGCAACGCTTACGGCGGGCGAATATTTGGTCGCTCCTCCGTTGGCGCGCTATATGGCGGCGCATCCCGAGATGAAGGCCTCGATCGTTTCTCGTAGTACGGCCGAGCTGCTCGACCTCATGGCAAAAGGGGAGATAGACTGCGCATTCGTGGAGGGCTTCTTCGAGAAAAGCGAGCTTTCCTGGGATGTGTTGTGCGTGCAGGAGCTTGTGTGCGTGTGCTCTCCGAACTCTTCGTTGGCGTCAAGGACGTGCAGCATGGAAGAGGTGCTCTCGGCGCCGCTCATCGTGCGAGAGCGCGAATCCGGATCGCGGGCTGTGCTTGAACACGCGCTTCATCAGCGCAATTACGGCATCGATTCGTTTGCCGAGGTTATGGAGGCATCGAGCATCAACATGATTAAGTCGTTTGTCGAAGAGGGGTTGGGCATCTCGTTCGTCTACGATGCGGCTGTGCGCTCGGATATACGCAAAGGAAGGTTGGGCGAAGTCTTTATCAGGGGGGTTTCCATCCAGCACGATATTTCGTTCATTCGCCCGAAAGGCAGTCGTTTCGAGGAAACGTTCCATGCTTTGTTCGAGGGCGTCAAAGAGGAATTCGACCGGCTTGCGTGAGTGAGCACTCCCCATTTCTTCTATGTGCTTTCGTCAGAAATGCTTGTCTTGTCATCTGTCTTGTCAGATAAACGAATGCAAAGTGTAGGTCAATCGAAGACAACGTGAACGCGGCGTGCCCGGACGGATCGCGTAAGCGCAGGTGTGCCGAAAGCGGCATATGGCCCCGGTGTAGGGGGCATGGAAGGAAGCAACGTGGACAAGCAAACGCTCGCATCGGAGATACGAGAGCTCAAGAAGCAGAGGAACGCGGTTATTCTCGCGCATTACTACACATCGCCCGAAGTGCAGGATGCGGCCGATTACGTGGGCGATTCGTTCGGTCTTTCCAAAATGGCGGCAGAGCTCGATTGCGATACGTTGGTGTTTTGCGGCGTGCGTTTCATGGGGGAGAGCGCGAAGCTGCTCAGCCCGGAGAAGACGGTTCTGCTTCCCGCTCCCGAAGCCGATTGCCCTATGGCCCATATGGTTGAAGACGGGTTTATCGAGCGCCTTCGCGAAACCTACGATGATCTTGCGGTGGTGTGCTACGTCAACTCCACGGCGCGCATCAAGGCGCTTTCCGACGTGTGCGTGACGTCTTCGAATGCGCTCGCGGTCGTGTCCTCTCTGCCTGAACGTACCATCGCGTTCGTCCCCGATCGCCACTTGGGAAGGTATGTCGCGGAAATGCTTCCGGAGAAGCGTTTCATTTTGAATCCCGGATGTTGCCCCGTACACGACGCCATGCTCGCGGAGGAAATCAAAGCCCTGAAAGCGCAGCATCCCGAGGCGAAGGTGCTTGTGCACCCCGAATGCAACGAGGCGGTCATGGCCTTGGCGGACTATGCCGGATCGACGGCGGGTATTATCGACTATGCCGTTTGCGATGAGGCCAAAGAATACATCATAGGAACCGTCGGCGGCGTGCTTCACCAGATAGAGCGCAAGACCGAAGGAAGCGGGAAGCGGTTCTTCCTTCCCGCCACGAAGCCAACCTGTGCCGATATGGACCTGGTAACGCTTGAAAATGTGCGCGACTGTCTGGCTGCCGGCGCAGGTAGCGTGTACGAAGTGGCGCCTGCGCCCGATCGGGAGAAGGTGCGCGCTCGCGCCTCACTGGTTCGCATGCTCGAGCTTTCCGAATAAGGAGGACCGGTGGTTTCGAAGAAAAACGCCGGCGTTTTCAAAGAGGTCGGCGTAGGGCTCGAGCTCGCCGGCGCTGCTTCGGGTTCTTGCGAGCGTTTCGATGTGGTAATTGTCGGCTGCGGGTCGAGCGGTCTGTATACGGCGCTCAACCTTCCTGCGGAGATGAGCGTGCTCGTGCTTACGAAGACGGAGGCGAAGCGTTGCGATTCCATGCTTGCGCAGGGAGGGATCTGCGTCTTGCTCGACGAAGACGACTACGATTCTTTTTACGAAGACACCATGCGCGCCGGCCATTATGAGAACCGCCCCGAAAGCGTGGACATCACATCCGTTCAAGCCGCGCCGTCATTGAGTCCCTTATCGGCCTGGGCGTCGCCTTCGAGCGCACGCCCAAAGGCGATTTGGCCTACACGCGCGAGGGCGGCCATACGCGCGCCCGCATCTGCTATCACGCGGACACGACGGGCCAAGAAATCACGCAGGCTCTGCTTTCGGCGGTCGAGAAGCTTTCCAATGTTGAAATCCGAGAGCATACGTGCGTGGTCGATCTTGTCGAGGAGGACGGTGCATGTGCCGGCGTGGTGGTCGAAGGCGAAGACGGCATGCGCCCCGTCATCAGGTCTTCGTTCGTTGTCTTCGCTACGGGCGGAATAGGCGGCCTGTACGAGCACTCGACCAATTACCCCGAGATCACGGGGGATGCGTGCCGTATAGCGCGCGATCGCGGCATAGAGCTCGAGCACATGGACTATGTGCAGATTCATCCGACAAGTCTTTATACCGGTCGCCCCGGTCGGGCCTTTCTCATATCCGAGTCGGCGCGCGGAGAGGGCGCGGTGCTGCTTAATGCTGCCGGCGAGCGCTTTACCGACGAGCTCCAGCCGCGAGACGTGGTGTCCGCCGCGATCTTTTCCATGATGGAGGAGGAAGGTTCCAGCCATGTGTGGCTTTCGTTTGCTTCCGTGCCCGAAAAGACGGTGACCGAGCACTTCAAGGCCATTCGCGAGGAGTGCGCAAAGGAGGGCTACGATATCTTGAAAGAGCCCATTCCCGTGGTTCCCGCCCAGCATTATTTCATGGGCGGCATTCGTGTGGATGCATGGTCGCGCACGAGCATGCCGCGCCTGTTCGCCGTGGGGAAACCAGCTGCAACGGCGTGCACGGCAAGAACAGATTGGCCAGCAACAGCCTGCTCGAGGCGCTTGTTTGCGCAGCGGGCGGCGAAAGAGATAGAGAAGGGAAGCGGACGGGTTGCAAGAACGATTGGAGCGGACGGACGCAAAGGGCGCGCGAAGCAAGAGAATCGCGCATAGGAGGAACGGATGAGCTCGCTTTCGCTGCATTTCCTCATTGACGAACACATCAAGCATGCCCTTGCCGAGGACATGAACGCGGGAGATATCAGCACGGATTGCGTCATGCCGAATGCATGTGTCGGCCGTGCGCAGCTTCTGTGCAAACAGGACGGCATCATCGCGGGCCTGGACGTGTTTGCTCGCGTGTTTGAGGTCCTTGATTCCGATGTGCGCTTTGAAGCGTGCGTTTCGGATGGGGATGCCGTTTGCAAAGGCCAGCTTCTCGGCGTGGTGCGTGGGGATGTGCGCGCGATTCTTTCAGGAGAGCGCACGGCGCTCAACTATCTGCAGCGCATGAGCGGTATAGCGACGTATACGAACAAAGTGGCGAAACTTCTCGAAGGCAGCGCCACGACGCTGGTTGATACGCGCAAGACCGCGCCGGGGATGCGCCTGTTCGAAAAGGAGGCCGCTCGTCTGGGGGGCGCGGTCAACCATCGCTACAACCTGACCGACGGGGTCATGCTCAAGGACAACCATATTGCGGCGGCGGGGGGAATCACGAAGGCGGTGGCCTGTGCTCGTGCGAGAGCGCCGTTCGTCCGCAAGATAGAGGTGGAGACGGAAACGCTCGAACAGGTGCAAGAGGCGCTTGACGCCGGTGCCGACATCATCATGCTCGACAATATGGACCGCGAGACGATGGCTGCGGCCGTCGCGCTCATCGGCGGCCGCGCCCAGACCGAATGTTCGGGCAATATCACTTTGGAAAATGTCGCATCTATAGCCTGCCGGGCGTCGATTTCGTCTCATGCGGGGCCTTGACCCATTCCGCCGGCATTCTCGATTTGAGCCTGAAGAATCTGACGGTCGATGGCGCTTCGGATGAGGGGATTGCGATGAAGGGCGAAGAGCGCAGGGCGTTTCTTTTGAGGTCTCTGCAAGAAGCGCACGGCCCTTTGACGGGGTCCGATCGTGCGAGCATGTCCGGTGTGAGCCGTCAGGTTATCGTGCAGGATATAGCGCTGCTTCGGGGGCAAGGCGTCGATATAACGGCGACGCGGTCGGGCTATGCGCTGCCGTCGTCTTTCGACGGAGGAAAGGTTCGTCTGGTGAAGGTGCGTCATGCGCCCGAGCAGGCGGAAGAGGAGATGCTCGCGGTCGTCGACCTGGGCGGCGCGCTGCTCGATGTCGCGGTGAACCATCGGGCGTACGGAAAGCTCACAGCGACGCTCGATGTCAGGAGCCGGCGCGATGTGGCGCGTTTCATGGAAGACATTCGTTCGGGAAAGTCTTCGCCTCTATGCGCCGTGACGTCGGGGTATCACTTTCATCATATTGCCGCCTACGGCTCAGATGCCTCTTGCATTCTTGACGAAATAGAGAAGGTTTTAGGCGAAAAGGGATTTCTTGCAGAGATGCTGCCTTACGAGGTGGGGCAAATATAAGAATCGAACCGACTGATTCCTTTCTTTATTTGCGTCGGTTCTTTTACGGCCCTTCTGGACGAGCATGCTAGAATAGCGCGTTGTTTTGTCCGCGGCTCGGCCGCATCGTGTATATAAGGGAGGGATTGTGCAAGAATCCAACAGCCGCCGATCAACGGGACTGAGCCGTGCTCAGATGCTTATGCTCGGTGGAATGCTCTTTTCCATGTTCTTCGGAGCAGGCAACCTCATCCTGCCTCCGCTTCTCGGCCTTCAGGCGGGAACCGACGCCGTCTTCGGCATGGTCGGTTTCCTTATCGCGGGTATCGGCCTTCCGGTGCTCGGCATTATCGCGGTGGCACTGGTGGGCGATATCCGTCAGCTCGCGGGCCGCGTTCATCCCGTATTCGCCTCGGTTTTCATCGCCTTGGTGTATTTGACCATCGGCCCGTTTTTGGCAATTCCTCGTACGTCTTCGACGGCGTACGAAATGGTCAAGCCGCTTATTCCGCAAGGCGGGGACTCCCTTGTCGTGGTGGCATTGTTCTCGGTCATCTTTTTCGCCGTGGCCTTCGCCTTGGCGATCCGTCCCGGCATGCTTTCCCGCATTCTGGGCAGGTTCTGCGCTCCTGCGCTTATCGTCTTGATCGCGCTCGTCGTTGGCGCGGCGCTGTTCGGGGGTTTGGGAGATACTCCTGCGCCGGTAGCCCCGTATGACGAAAACGCCGTGTCGGGGGGCTTCCTCGTGGGCTATCAGACCATGGACCTGCTTGCGGCTCTGTGCTTCGGCATCGTCGTGGCTACTAATGTAAGGGCTCAGGGCGTGACGGAGTCGGGCAAGGTTGCCGGCTCTATTTCGGCGGCGGGCGTCATTGCCGGTATTCTGATGGCGCTGGTCTATTGCGGACTGGCGTTTGTGGGCGTTGCCATGGCTCCCTCCATGCCCGATGCGGCCAACGGTGCCGAGATTCTTGCCGCTTCGGCTGCGTTGCATTTCGGAGAAGCCGGTTCCGTCATTGTTGCGGCCATCTTCCTTCTAGCCTGCCTCAATGTGTGCACGGGTCTTATCTCCTGCTGCGCTGAGTATTTCTCCGAAGTGTTCCCGCGCATTCCGTTGCCGGCATGGGCTGCGATTTTTGCCGTTTTCAGCTGCGGCGTCTCCCTGCTTGGCCTTGATGCGATTCTGGCGTTTTCAGGCCCGTTGCTCGGGGCTTTGTACCCGCCTGCTATCGTGCTCATGGCGTTCGGTCTCTTCCACGGTATCTGCGACAAATATCCGAGCATCTGGCCTTGGACGGTGTTTGCCACGGCTGCAGTAAGCGCCATCGCGGCTCTTCGCGACGCCTTCGTCCCCGATGCGTGGATTTTCCTCGATGCGCTTCCTGGCGCCGATTTTGGCTTGGGCTGGCTGACGGTGGCTCTTGTCGCTGCCATCATCGGCGTGGCGCATTCGGTGCTGCAAAAACGCAAGGAGGCCGAGACGAAGGCCGAGTAGCGCAAACCCATGACGCAGGCTCGCTTTCGGAGTTGCGATGCGGTGATATGCGCGAATGGGTCTTTATTCTTGCTCTTCTCGCCCTCTTTTCTCCTCGTGTTCTAAGGCAGTGGGGAGAAAAGAGGGCGTTCTATTCTTCAGGCAAGGCGTAGTTCGGTGAACGGTCATTCCTGTAAGGCAAATCCCCCTTCAGCCGAACTTTACTTCGATTTTGCAGAAGCTTTAACACCTCATGGCAAAAAAGGCATAACCTTAATTTTCGTGTTCTGCAAACCTGAATTCGTGTGTTTCGCAGCATTTGGCAACGCGACTGTTTTTCGGCCGAATCGTCGGTTCTCGGTCGGTCGCTTCGCCAAGACTCAATCGAAGGGGGATTAGGAAAATCCATGGACATCGCAACACTGGTCGTCGTGATTCTGGTCATCTCGACGGCGCTGATTTTCGATTTTACGAACGGATTTCATGACACGGCGAACGCCATGGCAACCTCCATTGCCACGGGTGCGCTGAAGCCGAAGACGGCGGTTATCGCCGCTGGTACGCTCAATCTGATCGGCGCGTTTCTTTCTACCGAGGTCGCAAAGACCATCTCGGGAGGCATCATCAACGAACAGCAGGTGTTCATAGGTCCAGAATTCATATTCGCCGGCCTTGTAGGCGCCATTATTTGGAATCTTCTTACCTGGCTTGTCGGCCTGCCTTCCAGCTCTTCGCATGCTCTGTTCGGCGGTCTTGTGGGCGCTGTGATCGTGGGCGCTGGCGTAGAGGGCGTCAATGTCGGCGCGGTGGTTGCGAAGGTTCTCGTTCCAGCCCTGATTTCTCCTATTGTCGCTGGTCTGGCGGCGTTTATGGCGGTGAAGGTGATATTCGCCATCGTAAGAAAGCTCGATGAAAAACAGATCGAGTCGGGATTCAGGCATGGACAAACGGTTACGGCGTGTCTCGTTGCTCTTTCCCATGGTACAAATGATGCGCAAAAGACCATGGGCATCATTACCTTGACGCTCATTGCCGTCGGAGCCCAGGCTTCCGGCACCGGTCCTCAGCTTTGGGTTGTCGCTATGTGCGGCCTGGCGACGCCCTCGGTACGTATATGGGCGGCTGGCGTGTCATCCGCACGCTGGGCAAGGGGCTGACCGAAATCAACACGCCTCAGGGATTTGCCGCCGAGGCCGCTTCCGCAACGACGATCCTTGCTTCGTCCCACCTGGGTTTCGCTCTTTCCACGACGCAGGTATGTTCCGGTTCCATCATCGGCTCCGGTCTCGGTAAAAAAGGCGGATCGGTGAATTGGAGCGTTGCAGGCCGCATGCTTATTGCATGGCTCGTGACGTTTCCTGCGGCAGGGTTCGTTGGGGCCGTGGCCTGCGCTATTGCGAAAACAGCCTGGGCGGGACAATTGCGGTGGCGCTTATTGCAGTCATCGTCGCCTTTATCATTTTCCGTCTTTCCAAGCGTAATCCGGTGAATTCCGCGAATGTGAACGAGCATTCCGAAGTTACGATCAACGCGGCTTCGAATTCGTCCCACGCGGTCGCATAGGAGGAGATGACCATGATTGCACACGAGATAGCTAATTTCATCACCGTGCTTGCAACAGCGGTGCTCATTGCATCCACCATCGGAGGATTGTACGCATCGGGGCTGCGCCTTTGGATAGCCGGCGAAGTCGATGCCGAGGGCAATGCCCATCTTCTGCATCGTATAGGATCGGTCGTCTGTTTCGCCGGCTGCGTCTTCATCGTCCTGTTTGCTCTTTGGCTTATGATTCCGATTTTCCACTAGGAGCATCGAGCGTCGAAATCGCGTGAAACAGAAGGGAAGTTCAATATCCATGGCACGCATTCTCGTTGGTATTGACGGCAGTCCGCGCGGCGAGCGCGCGCTTGAGTGGGCGGCGCGCAGAGCGGAGCGCGACGGGTCGAGCTTGACGCTCGTCACCGTTTCCGATCCGCGGCTTTTGCAGGGGGCCGGTTTGCTCGAGGCCGATGTGGAGGTTTTCGCCCAACAGCTTCTTTCCGAGGCGAAAGACTATGTGGCCCAAAACCATCCGTCCGTTGCGGCGGAGTCGGTCGTTGCGAAGGGTGCAGTAGTGGATGCCCTCGTTGAGCAGGCGCAAGGTCATGACCTGGTTGTCCTGGGGTCTCATCATGGGGCGACCGTGGGTGAGACGATCGGTGGAGCGAAGGGCCTGCGCGTTTCGGTTTGCCTCGATGTTCCTACCGTCATCGTTCCTGCCGATTGGCGCTTCGACGAAGAAAAGCGCGGCGTTCTTGTAGGGCTCGATCCGGAAGGATTCGGCGAAGAGGCGCTTCGTTTCGGCGTCGAAGAGGCGGTGGCTTTGGGGTGGCCGCTTCGTCTGGTGACCGCTTGGGGCCTGCCGGCGTGGATATCCCGTCCTGCCGAGATGATGGGAGGCGGCCTGTCTCCCGTCGGGGAGCAGTATCAGAACGCGCTTGACGAACGTGTCGAGAGAATTGCCGCGCAGCACAAAGGGCTTGAGGTTGTCGGCAAGGCTATCGAGGGACCGTCTCCTTCCCGTGTGCTGATCGATGGTGCGAAGGAGAACGGGATGCTTGTCATGGGCACCCATTCGCGCAAGACCTTGGGACGTGCCGTGTTCGGCTCGGTCACGCACAGCGTGCTGCTCAATCTTGTTGTTCCTACGGTTATCGTTCCGCGCGGATAGCCTGAACATGAACGCCTCCTCAGGTTCGGTGAGCCTGAGGAGGCGTTTTTGATTATAAGGGCTTGTGCGGCTGTTATGCCGGGGGCTTGCGTGGCGTGCTAGGTGCCGCCCAGGGTTCGTGTGGCGTATCGATCCTGATTGGCGTATGCATGCTCCGCGTTAGACCAGCTTGCCTTTGCAGTGGTCGATCATGTGCTGTACGATCTGCGCGGTCCAGTCGGTGAGGTCTTTCTTACGCGGAACAAGCGCGCCGTCGACCATTTCGTCATAGGCTACTTTGATGCGCTGATAGCGTGTGACCACGGATACCTCGTCGCGCGTCAGGCATCCCTCTTCGGTCTTGAAGGCGCCGAGACCTAGCAGAAGCTTCGGGTTGTACATGACCTGCGGATTCTCTTTTTCGTCGAGATAGGCGACGATTGCTTTTTCAACGCCTATCTGGTTTGCGGCGAGGCATGCTGCGCTGTCAATGGATACGAGCGTGTCAAGCAGGTCCTGCGCAACGCCGGCGTCTTGTGCCGTTGCAGCGGCGCAAGGTCGGGAGAGCAGCGTTTCGTCGTGTACGAGTTCTTTAATCATGGATGGCTCCTGAGGGTGGCAATGCCGCAGATTGCCGATGTGGGGCATATGCGGCATTGCGATGGATACGAGATGCAATCGTCGAATCGCTTTCGCAGGCAATGGTACCATGAGGGACGGAGGTGCGGCATGTTCAAAGAACTCGATATAGCAGGTAAGGAAATTCGCGTGTATCCGGCGAAAAAGCCCTATGCGCCGGCGGTGTATCTTAATGCAATCGAGTCAGATTGCTCTGGCGTGCGTCGCCGTTGCTTTGACGAGGGGTGTCCTGACTTTACGTTCGTCTCAGTGTCCGGTCTGCGCTGGAATGACGAATTGACGCCGTGGCCTCATGACTGCATCACGCGTTCCGACGCGCCTTATGCAGGCGAGGCGCGAGGCTATCTCTGTGATTTGACGGAGAAGATCATGCCTGCCGTCGAACAGGAAATAGGAGGCAGGCCGCTCTATTCGGCGTTGGCGGGCTACTCGCTCGGCGGGCTTTTTGCGTTATGGGCTTCATTTCAGACCGATGCGTTTAGCAGGGTGGTCAGTGCATCGGGTTCTTTATGGTATCCGGGTTTTGTCGAATATGCTCACGCCCATCCATTCTCCAGCGTCTTGAGCTGTGTGTATTTGTCTCTCGGTAAAAAAGAGCATCGTACCCCCAACAGGCTTTTGCGCAACGTTCAGAGCAGCACGCAGGATATTCTTGAATTGTGCCGCAACCGCGGTGTGCTTGCCAGGCTCGACATGAACCCCGGGAATCACTTCCAAGATGTTCAGGAGAGGACGGCCAAAGGGATAGCCTGGGCTCTTCGACAGGGTTGATTTCAGCGTACGACCTTATTCGTGCCGCTCTCCGACGAAAAATATAGAGTTCAATGTATATCTTGAGAAATTGAACTTAAATGGCATAGA
>JBKTHK010000056.1:0-13146 GCA_047240885.1 Slackia sp.
TACAACGAGCGAGCTCTTCTGTCGAAGCCTCTAGTCTTTCTTCCGTCCGACGGATCTCAACCTCGCATGCTCCCAGCAGCTCAATACGAGCATTGAGCTTGCCTATTTCGACAAGGCGCTCGTCCTTCCGACGAAGCAGGCCTTCGTACTCTTCGCCCTCCTTCTTGAATCGGTCCGACTCTTCCCGCGCCAGGGCAAGACGCCGCTTGCATTCGTCTTCTTCGGCCTGGATGCGCACGAGGGAGTGCTTCGCCGAGGCCGAACGACTTGTGCGCGCCGCTATGGATTCGTCAATCGCGCGAAGGGCTTCAGCGGGGGATATCTCGGTGCCCGACCCGGCGGTCAAGAGCTTCGAGGTCATGTTAGCCGCGCTCCCAAGGCTTAGAAGCTCATCGCTATCCAGGGAAAACATGGTTTTAAATGTCTCTTTATCGAGCGATTCTGCAATATTTTTCGCCTCCGCCGACGAGCAGGAGAGGCCGTCAGCGTTGCGTGTGCGCGACATTTCGTGAAAACAGCCCTCCTCGTCAACGAAACGAAGCGTCCCCGACCTCTGCGCAAACGGAGGCTTATACGTATTTTTCTGGCCGCGCGCATCCTCCCATCCGAAAAGAACACCGCCGACAAACGCGTTTATCGTTGTTTTCCCCGCTTCGTTTTCCCCGTAGACGACATTCAGCCCCGAAGAAAACGGACCGATATTCTTGTCGAAAAATTTCCCGAACGCCTGAATATGAATTCTGTCAAGGTGAAGACGGCTCATCGCGCATCACCTCGTTTTTCAAGAAGAGACAGAACTTCATCCTCGCCCAATTCGTACAGACGGTCTATGGATCCCTCCACGGAGCCCGGAAGCGTGAGCCCCCTTTTCGAAAACTCCTCTTGCAGGTAAAGAAGCGCGTCTTCTTTCGAATCCTTCTCTTTTTCGAAGCCATTCAACAGCGTCGAGTAAAACGAAGCGGAACGGGCAAGGTTCCGCTTATCACGCGGCGGCACGGTGGCGCACAATAGCGCGTCGCAATAAAACGACGGATACCCCTCGTTGAGCTCGCGCCTCAGCGACTCAAGAGCCTCTTCGCGAGAAAGCATCTCATGAAGAGGAGTCGTTCCTTCGAGTGTAATGCGCACGACCATCTCATCGCACGCGCTAGCGGCGTTCTCGTCAAACACACAACGAATGCACGCCGAGATAACGTCGTCGTAGCCCGCACACTGCGACACATCGACGCGAAGACGCTCCCATTCGACCGATTCGCACGCGACGAATTCAACCTGATTTGCAAAGCCCTGCTCGAGGGTCACCACGAAACAGCCCCGGTCACCCGTTTCCTTGATGTCCCTACCTTGGACGCACCCGCAGAACGCGACGCGAGGATTCGTCTCGGAATTCATATATTTCTTGTGTATGTGTCCCAAAGCCCAGTAGTCCATCCCGGAGGCCATAAGCTTCTGCTCAGAAGTCGGGGCTTTATAGGGGTCCATCCAAAGACCCGTATGGAGCATCCCTACACAAAACGGCGCTTTCACCCCGCACTTTTCTTCCGCCGCCGCCCTGGTCATGCCCTTGGAAATATCTTCCCCGGGAGCCATATTGCAAAAACCGCGAGCGGCAATGACGGCAAGAGGCTCTCCGCTTTTCTCATGGCAGACAAACCCCGGTTTATCCGAAGGAAAAAGATATGCGTTCTCGGGAAGGTCTGGAACGACGGTGCGCCAGTTCGGGTAAGGGTCGTGGTTTCCGGCGATAATGTATGCTTTTATTCCCTCATCACCGAGACGCTTCAGCCCCTGGATAAACCGACGATAGTGGGCATAGCTCGGTTTATCGGTATCGAACACGTCTCCGCAAAGCAGGAGAAAGTCAACATGGTTTTCCACGCACGCCTGAATAACGCGATCGTATGCATCGGGAATCGCATGCACCAGACGGTCGGCCCATGCGGGAGATAGAGCACGCAGCCCTCTGAAGGGGGCGCCCAGATGAATGTCCCCCGCATGAACGAATGTAAGTCTCTCTCCCAATCTAGGTCCACACCTCGTCGTTAAATTTGGGACGCGTCAATATAATTTCCGAACTTCGTGTATTCAGGATTGAACGAAAGCGTGATATCGCGCGTCGCACCGTTGCGGTGTTTTGCAACAATAAGTTCCGCCGTACCAAGGTCGGGACGGCCATCCTGTTCGGCTTCCACCTCGTCCATGCTTCGGTCGATGAACATGACGATGTCGGCGTCCTGTTCGATAGAGCCGGATTCACGCAGGTCGGAGAGCATAGGACGCTTCGTTCCGCGCATCTCTACCGCACGGGAAAGCTGAGAAAGAGCTAGCAGCGGCATATCAAGCTCTTTGGCAAGAACCTTCAGTCCTCGAGAGATTTCAGCAACCTCGACGGCACGATTCCCATCGCGGCGCGTCGAGGGCGGCTGCATCAACTGCAGGTAGTCGACGATAATCAATCCTTTTTTCTTATCGCGAAGCTGACGACGAGCCTTCGCACGCATCTCGAGCAGCGAGAGACCAGGGGTGTCGTCTATATAAAGCTCAAGCCCCGACAGCGTTGCCGCCGCATTCATGATGGCGTTCCAATCTCCTTCTTTCAGGTTGCCAGCTCTTAACTGGCCGAGATTGACGCGGGCTTCCGCGCACAAGATACGCTGGACGAGCTGATTGGCTCCCATCTCCAGGCTGAACATCGCAACAGCGGCCCCGGATTTTGCCGCATTCGTTGCCAAGTTGAGCGCAAAAGACGTTTTGCCGACGCCAGGGCGCGCCGCAAGAATAAGAAGGTCGCCCCCCCGGAGACCCCAGAACAGCTTGTCGACGTCGGTAAAGCCCGTAGGAACGCCAGCCATATGGCTTTTGTTGTTGACCAGCTCGTCAATATCATCGAAGGCCTGGGTGAGAAGGTCGGTGATGTTTTGAAAGGAAGACGAAACGCGCTTCTGCGTTACGTTGAAGAGCATTTTCTCCGCTTCTTCGATAACCGCGTTCGTATCGTCGGGCGCATCGTAGGCGAGCGCATTGATGTTGGTAGAGGCATACACCAAATCGCGCAGCACGCTCGTCCTTTTCACGATTTCGGTATGGCTTTTCCAATTGGTCAGGGCAAGCGTATTGTTGGCGAGCTCTACCAAATACGGCCTTCCGCCAACGGCCTCAAGCTGCCCTTCCGCAGACAGACGCTCGGCAAGCGAAATCTGGTCGATAGGTATATGACGAAGGTTCAACTCAAGCATGCCTTCGAAAATACGCTGATGAGCAGGCCTGAAGAAGTTCTCGGGAGCGAGCTTTGTCGCAATTTCATCGATAGCATCCGGATTCAACATGCAGGCGGCCAAAACCGACTTTTCAGCCTCTATGTTGCTCGGCAGGGGTCGGCCTGTTGTGGATTGCAGAACAGGCGCCGTATTGTTCTCAGCCATGTGGTTTCGCTCCGTATTTCGCGCGTATGTGGAAAATCGTCTTCTGTCGCCATCTTACTTCATCGCTTGGAAGGAACGATGGAGGATGTCGAACCGAAGCGAAAAGCGGGCGGATCGTTACGTTGAAAAGAAGGCAGGATGTAACGATTCGTGCGTACAAAAAAACCGACGGAACTATGTACCGCCGGTTTCAAAGCCTATGGAAGTAAGCGTTACTCAGCAGCCTCTTCGGTTGCCTCGACAGCTTCCTCGACGACCTCTTCGGTCTCCTCGACAGGCTCTTCGACCTTCTCTTCGCCAACGAAGAGATTGAGGTCAACCTTGATGTCGCGGTAGATGGAAAGGGTGACGACATGCTCGCCAGCAACCTTGATGGCCTTCTTGAGCTCAAGGCGCTTACGGTCGATGTCGATGTCGAGCTCCTTCTTGACGGCGTCGACGACCATCTGAGCGGTGACGGAGCCGAAGAGGATGCCCTCTTCGCCAACCTTAGCCTCGACCAGGATCTTCTTGCCTTCCAGGGAAGCCTTGAGAGCGTTGGCGTCTTCGATGCGCTTTTCCTCGCGCTTTGCGATATTGCCGAGACGCTGCTCGAGCTGCTTCAGATTGCACTTGGTGGCCAGAATGGCCATCTTCTGAGGGCCAAGATAGTTATTGAAGAAGCCAGGAGCAACTTCGACGACGTCGCCTTCGCCGCCCTTGCCCTTCAACTCGGTAAGCAGGATAACCTTCATGGAAACCTCCTAGCGATTGCGACGATCGCCACGACCGCTAACTGCGGGCACCGTGTAGGGCATAAGAGCCATCTCACGAGCGTTTTTGATAGCGTTGGCGACATCGCGCTGGTGCTGGACGCAAGCACCCGTCACGCGACGGGGCTTGATCTTGCCACGATCGGTCATGTATTTGCGCAGCATAGCCGTATCTTTGTAATCAACGTACTGTGCGTCCTCTTTGCAGAACTGGCAGTACTTGCGGCGAGGCTGCTTGGTGTATTCAGCCATGATTTCCTCTTTCAATCCTTAAATGGGGTAGTCTCGGTATGCCCAAGGTCTAGAAGGGAATATCCTCGTCGTAGACAGACGTGTCTACCGCGGGGGCTGCGGGAGCCGGGGCGTAAGTCGGGGCCGCATACGCGGGTGCGGGAGCGCTCATGTGGGACATGCCCATATTTCCACCCTCGCCTCGAGCCGTCATGAACTCGATCTCGTCCACAACAACCTCGATTTTGCTACGCTTCTGACCATCGCGTTCCCACTGGGACCAACGAAGTTTTCCTTCAATTGCAACCTTGGAGCCTTTGCTCAAGAAACGAGAGACGCTCTCCGCACGAGCGCCGAACATCGTGCAATCGATGAAATTGGGGTAATCTTCCCACTCGCCAGTCTGCTGGTTTTTGCGACGATCATTGACCGCAACGCCAAAACCGAGAACAGGGAAGCCGTTTGCTGTCTGACGCAGCTCGGGATCGCGCGTGAGATTGCCCGAAATCACCACTTTGTTGATGCTCATTACTCTTCCTCATTCCTCGAAGCAATGAGGGCCATGCCCTCGATCCGATAGCTAAAACCGTGAACTAGTCGCGGTCAGCGCGGCGGACGATCTTGTGGCGAACCACCGCGTCGGTGATGCGCAGCACGCGGTCCAACTCCGCGATGTTAGCAGGATTTGCATGGAAATCGATCAGGGTGTAATCACCCTCGGTCAGGCCAGCGACCTCATAAGCGAGCTTGCGCTTGCCCCAGTCCTCAACGTTGTCGACCTTACCCTCGCCCTCGGCGATGGTGGTCTCAATACGCTTCATAACTGCCAAACGGGTCTCGTCTTCGATCGTAGGCGCGACAAAGAACAACAATTCATAAGCCTTCATTATGTCACCTCCTCTGGACTTACGGCCCCGGGACGCATGAAGGCATCTGCCCGGGACAGGAAACTTGCTCATAATATCAGCAGCATCCGCCCGATGCAAACAAAAAATCCCACGTCGCCGCGCTCATCACAACTTGTCCACGATGATACAAAAGACTGCTTTCGTGTTTCTTCCCGATGTCATCAACCCCTCATTCAATAACCACCCGAAACCCTGCCGTCTTTCTGCGCGAAAACGAACGCTTTCGTCCGCTCTCCAAGTGATTCTCTTGTTCTTTTCCCCTCGCTACGCCACCTGCCCTATACTTCTTTCAGGATATGAAACCGCGGCATAATGCCGCCCAACCCAAGGAGATACGATGGCTGATAGAAATGTCGAAAGCGATACCATCGGAGTTCCCAAGCTAGACGAAACGCTTGAAATCCTTCTTCTTCAGGTGATCGAGGAAGCACAGCAGCGCATGGAAGACGGCGAGGACGTAGTTCCGTTCACGGCCCTCCTTGTGGGCGATTCCGTCTTCGAGGAAACCCACAACGGCACCACCGACGAATGCTTCGCCTCTGCGCAGAAAACCGTCGAGGGGGCAGAAGGGGCGCGCGCTTATGCGTTTTGCTACGACGGCTACATCGAAACCGATGATGGAGACAAAGACGCCATCATTGCCGAGGGAGGCATCCCGGGCGAAAAAGACGGCGTGGCAGTTGGCCTGCTCTATGACGCGAGCGGGGAGGAGATAGCCTTCGAAGAAGAGGTTTGCTACATCGCCGAAGCCCCGAACTTCCTGGCAAGCAAAGAGCCCGTTCCCGCCATCATAGAGGACGACGAGGAATAAGTCTCTTCATGGTTTTCCGATTGAGGTCCGCCCATAGAGGCGGACCTTCTTTTTTCATGGCGACAGAACAAGGTACATAGAGGAGAAGCGCGCGTATCGAACAGACATGAAGCCTGAAGAACTAAAAACATGCACCATCGCTCAAATCACCAAAAAACGGCGGCTCCGCATTCCTATGCTGCGGAGCCGCCGCTCATCAAAACCGCGTCCTTTCTTGCCAGGGAGCCCCTCGCCGTCTGCCCACGGAGCAGGAAACGCTATCCCCTTATCTGATCGGCGGGTATCTCGGATGGATCGAACATCACCTTCGATCGATTGTCCCATATAAGGTCGCGGCGGACGAGCGCTCCCGTGCTCTTGTCCTTGACGTCGCGATAGATTTTGCTTACGCGATAATAGTCTTCACCCTCTTTCTCGAAATGGTGGTCTTCCTCCACGATTTCATACGCTAAAGGGATTTCCTTCTCGCAGCGAAGCTCGCCGTACATGCGCTCTTCGTCGAACCAGATCAAAAGTTGAAAATCCTGATCGGTGTTGTTCTTGAACCTGAAGTCGACGTAGTTGTACCCCACGGATGTCCCTGCGCTCATCGGAACGCGCTTCCCATGATCTGGAGCCAATGCATCGGAGTGCGTGTGGAATTCGGTCACATCGAGAGGACTATCCAGCACAAGAAGATGGATGGTGTTGGCAAGATTGCACAACCCCCCTCCCACATCCGGCACCAGTTTTCCTCCCTGAATCACACGACCGGCCTTATAGCCTTTTTTCGGAGTTATCTTTCCCGTTAGCTTGAAGAAAGAAAACGTCTCCCGGATGAATAACAAGCCCGTTCATAGGCTCGCTAGCAATTTTGAGGTTCACGACCTTGTTCTGCTGAAGCACAGGGTCTACACCTTTTCCCGTCTTAATGAGGATATTGCTTTTATGGGAGAGAACGACAGGAAGCTTTTCTTCGCAGCGCGCCGTTGCGAAGCGCTCGGAAGAACGCGCATTCTCGATGTGCCTCTTCGCTATCTCTTTCTTCACTGAAATTGCGTACGTTACAGGATTGATATCGCAAAAACGAACACGCTTCTTATCGGCCATCTCGTACCTTACCTGATATGATCTCTTCCATTTTCTTCTACAAGGGGCGCTCGACAGATCCTAGGCGCTGATACAGACGCCCGCTTTTCCTCCACAGGGCAAGCAGCGCCTTCTCCACATAACGACGCTTTCCGATGCGCTGCCCTGGAACCGTGACGTAGTGAACCAAGATGCTCGCAAGGCCGCTCGCGTTCGCTCCGCGGATATCGGTAAACATCTGATCACCTATAACGATTGCCTCGCTGCGCTCCAAGCCCAGTTTCTCAAGAGCGGCTTCGTAGCCCTTCGGGCTCGGCTTTCCTGCATCCGGGATAAACGGGATATGGGTCTTCGCGGTAAACGACTCCAGACGCGACGTTTCGTTGTCCGACAAAAGCACAACCTTGAAACCGCGAGACTGCAGTTCGAGGAGAAAGGCATCCACTTCTTCCGTCGATGGGTCTCCGTGATGCACGAGGGTATTGTCAACGTCAAAAATAAGGCCTCGATACCCCAGCTCGTACAACTTATCGTAATCGATGCTGAAAACGCTTTGCGCGTATTCGTGCGGATAGAACTGCTCAAACACGATATTCCTCCCATGCGGTACAAAGGCCATATTACCACGGAGCTGTATAATGGCGGCGTTGTAAACACAAGCCCTCGAGAGGCGCCGCATATGGACACTAGCCCTGAACTCATCGTCATGCTGACGCATAACGACCGAACCGTATCAAACGCACAAGAGATCTTCGAAGCATGCAAGAACTCCAAGGCTCGCTTCTGGGGGTTCAAGGAAGAGCCTCTTCCTCTTGAAGATATGAAAAGGCTTTACTCAGTCATGAAGAAATGCGGCAAAACGACGTTTCTGGAAGTTGTCGCATACACGGATGCAGAATGCTTTGCCGGAGCGGAAATGGCAGTGGAATGCGGCGTAGACGTGCTTCTCGGCACAATGTACTCGGACTCCATACGGGAGCTTTGCGAGGCTCAAGGACTAAAGTATATGCCGTTCATAGGAAAAGTATCTGGCCGGCCATCCGTTCTCGAGGGCTCACTCGAAGAAATGGTTGACGAGGCGCGCAAAGCATTGGAGAAGGGCGTTTACGGGTTCGATCTTCTAGGGTACCGATACACGGGGGATGCGGCCGCCCTGAATAAGGCATTCGTGCAGGCTGTTGATGCGCCCGTATGCCTTGCCGGCAGCATCAACAGCTACCAGCGCCTCGACGAGGTCAAGGAGGCCTCACCATGGGCCTTCACTATCGGCGGGGCTTTCTTCGAGGAGAAGTTTGGAACGTCGTTCGAGGAACAGATTAACGCCGTCTGCGACTACGTAGCCCGTTGATACCTTAATCGAAGAAGCAATCGACACCCGAAAGCAAAAAGCGGGCCCGGTATTATCGGGCCCGCTTTGTTGTATCTGGCGGAGGAGGAGGGATTCGAACCCTCGTCACCCGGGTTGCGGGTGAAACGGTTTTCGAGACCGCCGCATTCAACCACTCTGCCACCCCTCCGTAGGATGGCGTGACTTCCGTCATGCGCAATAGTGCATGGTAACAGGTTCGCTCAAATCGGACAAGTGTTTTGTTTTCCGGGTCAATGTTTCACGTGAAACACTCCGTGGGCTCAACCGCTTTCGTATGATTTAGCACCCGAATAAAGAAAAACGCCGCTTGAAGCGGCGTGGTAATTTCTGGCGGAGAGATGGGGATTCGAACCCCAGATACGCTTTTGGCGTATACACGATTTCCAATCGTGCTCCTTCGGCCAGCTCGGACATCTCTCCTTGGCTCTTCTGCATGCATTTCATGCAGCGAACATGCAGTATAGCAAAGATTGCGAAAAAGGAAATAGGTTTTCGCAAAAAATAATTGGAGCCGCATTGACGCGGCTCCAATTGAACGAAATCAGTCCAAAAGAGAAACTTCGCTACGAAGCGGGAGTTGCTTCGGGAATCTGCTCAGACTCAGAAGAGGATGCTTCGGCGGCGGGTTCTTCAGATGCTGCCTCTCCCTGCCCCTCAGCAGAGGAAGAGCCCTCGCCGGTCGATTCTTCGCCTTCAGAGACCCCTTCGCCCTGCGTTGCCGCGGCGGTTGAACCCTCGCTCGGCTCGATGCCGTCAATGCTTACATCGTAGGCGAGACCGCTCGGCATATCGGTGGTCTCGATCTCGGCGGATTCTTTGTAGCTCTGGTACCAGTCAGAATAAGACTGATTCTTGCTCGAAGCCTCGAGAGACTGCTTGATGCTGTCCGAGAACTCGGAGGGAATCTGATCGATGGACGTCACCTCGTCGGGTGCGGTGAATACGTCCGTGCACTTGATGATATGGATGCCGTACGTTGACGTAACGAGAGCGCTTACCTGATCTTTCTCAAGGCCGTCAAGAGCCGTCTGGTATTCGTCGACGAAAGAGGTCAGTTTATCCCAGCCAACGTTTCCGCCATCGGCTTTAGATCCTTCATCCTGGGAATACTGCTGCGCGGCATCGGCGAAATCAAGCTCACCGGAATTGATCTTATCAAGAACCTCCTGCGCTGTTGCCTGGTCGTCGGACGCAAACAGAATATGGCTTGATTTCTTCGCACCATCATAGGCGGATGCGTACATCTGAGCATACTGAAGCATTTCCTCGTCCGTGGGCTCGGTCGCCGTGGCAACCTTATCCTTCAGCCCCGTCTCGGTCAGGCTAAGCTCAATCATGTCTCGATACTGGTCCTCGGTGGTTCCGACAGCCTCGAGGGCGGCATTCCACTCCTCATCGGAAGAGTAATAGCTGCGCATGGTAGAAATCAGACAGTCAACCTCGGAGGAATCAACCGTGACGCCGTTTTCGGACGCCGCCTGGCGAATCAGTTCCTGGCTCACGTAGTAGTCGATAACCTGGCTGCGCACATCCGATGCCGTAAATCCGTTATCGACCATCCATTGAGCCCACGCAGTGTCGTCGGCAAGTCCGTTCGAGTTCCGGAAATTAGCCACGTACGCCGTCACAGCGTTTTCACCTATCTCCGCTCCGTTGACCTTGGCGGCAACACCGCCGGACACGTCGGAGACATCAATTCCCGATCCTGTCTGGGATTGCCCATCCTGGGAGCACGCAGCAAGGCCAAAACAGCACGAAGCAGCCAACGCTGCAGTGCATACGACCTTGAGCAGTCCGGTCGATTTCATACGCACACCTCTCATATACAAGGACAACAAGGCTTTCGCCTTGGGTTTAAGCGTTTGTATTGTGCCATATGCCCTTTTGCGGGCGAAGCCGTCCACAATACACTCACAAGGGTCGTACGGTTCCGCCATGTTTCATGCCTGCTCCGCATGTAAAAAACCAAGACACGCAATGCACCGCAAACAAAGAGAGGGCTCCAATGAGCCCTCTCTCGAAAGACAACGCACGTAGTTTCTATTTTTTATTCGCCTTGCGACGGTCAGTTGCGGAAAGCAGACGCTTGCGCAAACGGATGCTCTGAGGCGTCACTTCGACGAGCTCATCGTCTTCGATGTACTCGAGAGCCTCTTCAAGCGTGAACGTAACGGGAGGAGTGAGCTGAATGGCTTTATCGGCGCTCGAGGAACGCTGATTGCCGAGAGACTTCGCCTTCTCGACGTTAACGACCATGTCGCCTTCCTTCGCGCTCTCTCCGACGATCATGCCTTCGTAGCATTCGTCGCCAGGGCTCACGAAAAGGCGTCCGCGCTCCTGAAGCGTATCGAGAGCATATGCAACGGCCTTACCCGTGCTCATGGCAATCATGCCGCCGTTTTTACGACCGGTCATATCACCCGAGAACGGACCGTATTCACGGAAGTGGTGGAACAAGACGGCCTCGCCGTGGCTCACGTTCAGCACGCGGGTCTTAAGACCCATCGTGCCTCGGGAAGGAATGCGGAACGTAAGATGGGTGAGGGTTTCGTCGGTGACCATATCCTCCATGATGCCGCCGGCGGTGCCCAAAACTTCGATGACCTTGCCGGCGTAATCGTTAGGAACGTCGACCGTAGCCTCCTCGATAGGCTCGAGCTTGTTGCCGTTTTCGTCCGTCTTGTACACAACCTGAGGACGACCGACCTGGAACTCGAATCCTTCACGACGCATGGTCTCCATAAGGACGGACAGATGAAGAACGCCTCGGCCGGCAACGCGAACGCCGGAATGGTCTTCCGTCTCCTCGATGCGCATGGAGATGTTGCTCTCCTTCTCGCGCATCAGACGCTCCTTCAACTGGCGCGCGCCAACGATATCGCCTTCACGACCGACAATCGGGCTCGTGGACGCTTCGAACACGACAGCCATCGTAGGCTCTTCGACGGCAATGGGCTCGAGCTCGACCGGGTTCTCACGGTCGGTGATGATATCTCCGATGTCAGCATCCTCAATGCCAATGACCGCGATGATATCGCCCGCCTGAGCCTCGGAAACTTCGGCCTTTCCGAGATTCTCGAACGTATAGACCTTGCGGACCTGTGCGTTGTATTCGCTGCCATCGGCCTTTTTGACCAACACAAGTTCTTTTTCATGCATAACGCCGCTATGAAGACGACCGATGCCGATACGGCCTTCGTAGCTGCTATGGTCGATGGTGCACACCTGCAAAGCAACCGGTGCCTCAACCTCCACCTCGGGAGCGGGAATCTCCTTCAGAATGGTATCGAGCAGCGGAACCATGTCCATATTGCCGTCTTCGGGATCGAAGCGGGCATAGCCGTTCACTGCAGAGGCATATACCACGGGGAAGTCGAGCTGATCATCGGAAGCACCGAGCTCAACCATAAGGTCGAATACCTTGTCGACCGCACCTTCCGGGTTCGCATTCGGACGGTCGATCTTGTTCACCACTACCACGATGCGCAAGCCGAGCTCCAGAGCGTGAGACAAGACGAAACGAGTCTGGGGCTTGGGTCCTTCGTAGGCATCGACGATAAGCAGAGCGCCGTCCGCCATATTGAGGACACGCTCCACCTCTCCGCCGAAATCGGCATGGCCGGGCGTATCGATGACATTGATCTTGGTATCTTTGTAGCGAATGGAGATGTTCTTGGACAGAATGGTGATGCCGCGCTCTCGCTCCTGATCGTTGCTGTCGAGCACGCGCTCCTCGACCTGCTGGTTGCTGCGAAAGACGTTAGCGGCAAACAGCAGACGGTCGACCATCGTGGTCTTGCCGTGGTCAACGTGGGCAATGATGGCCACGTTTCTAAGCTGCTCTTGTTTCATGGTTATTCTTCTTCCCATTCTTCTTCGATACTGCGCTTTTGCAGCTCGATTTCTTTCAGATGCTCGTTTATCGTCGAAATGTTTTGGTGGGTCGAGATGAAGGACACAATGCCCCATATCACCAAAGTGCCGGAAATGGCGGCGATCCATACGATGCGCCTTAGAAGCACAGCTCCCACCGCGCCTGCCGCCATCATGATGAGGGCGTTGCGACGCTCGTCATAAAGGGCGTCACGCTGCGCTATAAGCTGCGTTCGCGCGGCCGCCAATCCCGCAAGTTTCGCTTCCGCGAAATGAGGGGGAGGAGCCGACCTTGAGCGAGACGAGCCCGACGAAGACTTCGACCCACGTCCGCTCGAAAGATAGTCATAGGCGTCTTGAAGACGCTTGAACTGCTCGGTTGCCCGATCTTGCAACTTCGCGTTGCCAGCAAATCTGTCTGGATGCAGGATTTGAACACACTCTTTGTAGGCGACCTTAATATCCCGATCCGTTGCATCGTCATCGAGCCCGAGAATATTAAGCGCTTCTATGCGGTTCACCCCGCCTCCTTTCGGATTGACCAGATTCCTGGATTTTACGGCGTGCCATTATAACATCGGACGCAGGGGCGCTAGACGCCCTGCGAAGAAAACAACAAACGCCGTATAAGCAAAAACGCCGGCTCGTAAGCCGGCGTCAAGATTCATGGTGGAGCTTAGGGGGATCGAACCCCTGACCTCAGGCTTGCAAA
>JBKTHK010000057.1:0-13003 GCA_047240885.1 Slackia sp.
TACATGGAGAACAACCCCAGCGTCTGCGCAACGTAGGCGACAAGAATCACAACCAGAACCACCGGCGCGATGTATTTCACCATGACGGTCCACACACCCGCCAGCTTGAACTTGGCGGATTCACGAACTTCATCGATAACCACCTTGGGTCCGATGATCCAGCCTACGAAGATGCACGTCAGAAGCGCTGCAATAGGCATCATCACCGAGTTGGAAATGAAGTCGAGGAAGTCGAGGATCGAAGAGCCCTCGCCCATAGGCTGAATGAACGAAAGCGAGCTGTAGCCCATGTTCACAATGATGCCCATGACCGTGATGAACGCGATCACAATCACCAAGGCACGACGACGCGTGCACTTCGTTCCGTCGGCAATGATGGACGTGCAGGTTTCAACCAGAGAGATCGAGCTGGTCAGAGCTGCAAAAAGCACCAGAACGAAGAAGACGAAGCCCAGCACGGTTGCCATGCCGCCCATATTCTCAAACACCTGAGGCAGAATGATGAACATCAGCGACGGGCCGGAATTCTCCGCAACGGCCTCGCCCGAACCCAGGGCGGCAAAGGTTGCAGGGATAATCATGAGACCCGCAAGCAGAGAAACGCCGAACGTGGTACCCGCTATCTGCGTGACGCTGGAAGTGAGCTTGGTGGACTTCTTCAGATACGAACCGTACGTCACCATGATGCCCATAGCCAACGACAGCGTGAAGAACGTCTGGCCGAGCGCCGCGATGATCAGCTCGGGAGAAAGAGCGCTCAAATCCGGCAGCAGGTAGAACGCCAGACCGTCCATGGCGCCGGGCAGCGTGAGCGCGTAGATGGCAACCGCAGCGGCCATGACGATAAGCAGCGGCATCATGACGAGGTTCGCCTTCTCAATACCCTTGTTCACGCCCAAGGCGACAACCAAATAAGTCAGCGCCATGAAGACCAGCATGAACGCCATGCTCTCCGAACCGCTGGAGATAAACGCGCTGAAGAAATCTCCGCCATCGGCCAAAGCCGCGGGGCCTTCGACCGCATAACCCACCATGTACTTGGTGACCCAGCCGCCAATGACGCAGTAATACGGCACGATAATGAAGGGAACCGCCGACATCAACACACCAATGAAGGAGTACCTCTTACCGAAAGCCTTGAAGGCGCCGATGGAGCTCTGACCGGTCTTGCGACCAAGGGCCGTCTCAAGAAGCAGCAGCGCCAAGCCGATTGTGAACACGAAGACGAGGTACACGAACAAAAAGGTACCGCCGCCATATTTTGCCGCCAAGTACGGGAAGCGCCACATGCTGCCCAAGCCCACCGCCGAAGCGGCTGCAGCCAGGACGAATGCGAGCTTGCCAGACCACGACGCACGAGCCGGAGTAGTGGAATCCGCCATAGCCCTTTCCTTTCAATACAGGCGGGCGCATGCCCGCAACCGATGCAAAAAAACGGGCTGATAGCAAAATGGCTCGCACATTCTTGCTGTTGGATGTGCGAACCTTTTAACGAAACAACCCGTTTCATGGATATAGCGCTCTATTGTACCGTAGCGACTCGGTTTCGATAAGGAGAAATCCGCTCAGGAAAGTGAGCGGTAACCAGGCGGAAACAGAGACCCATAAACACGAAGAAGCCCACGGGTGCAAGGACGCAATTCACCTTGCAGCTATTCCGTTTCGGCACCGCTTCCGTCCCTGCGCGTTAGCGCCGTTCGTCTTCGACGTACGGCTCGTACCCCACGCGCCAGAACGTCAGACCTGCGGCAGGGGCGTTCTGACCCGCTGCGGAACGATTACGAGCCTGGAGCACTTCGTCAATCCAGGCGACAGAACGCTTGCCTCTGCCCACTTCAACGAGCGTGCCAACCATCGTACGAACCATGGAATGCAAAAACGCGTTGCCTACTACGCGCACCGTAATCACCGGCGTGCCCGCAAGCACTTCTTCGTAAACGCTGCACGTCATGACATTGCGACACGTAGAACGCCCATCTGCTTCAATGATATGGGCGGACGCCGCCATGCAGAAACTCTTGAAGTCATGCTCGCCCACAAAGCGTGCCGCCGCTTGGTTCATGGCATCAACATCAAGCGAAAGACCGCCCAGATGCCACACAAGAGGCATGATCAAGACCGGCCGCGCACTCTGCGTGCAGATATGGTAGTGGTATTCGCGCCACTGGGCATCGAAGCGCGCGCTGAACCCCTCCGCTTTCTCCTCTGCGGCGGAAATGGAAATAGCCTCGTCAACCAATGCGTTCATCGAGCGCTGCAGCGACCGCAACGGTTTTGCCTGCAGTTCTTTTTCGGAGATATCGAAGCTGACAACCTGCCCGAGCGCATGTACGCCCGCATCCGTGCGACCGGCGCAGACCGTTTTTACCTCACGACGGTACAGCAGCGATAACGCCCGTTCGAGCTCTCCCTGCACGGTTTTCACATGGTCTTCTGCCTGGCGGGCGAACCCCGCGAAGGGTTCGCCGTTGTACGCCACGGTAAGGGCAATCGTAGGCATTGCTCTAGCTCGCTTTCCAAACAGGACGGCCAAACAGGTCGAGAATCTCCGAATACAAAAGATTGTTCGTCACATCGACCGTGAAAGGAAGCTCGGCACGGAACTTCCTACCGTCCGCCTGCTGGACCTTCAACACCACGGCATCGCGACCGGGATGGCTGCGAAGGATCTGCTGCAGCTGCGCAGACGTAGCTGCGTTGAAGTCGGAGGAATTCAGCTTGATCTCAAGATGGCTCGGACCGGCATTGGCCTCATCAAGCTCCAAACGCTCCACCTCGAACGCCATGATCTGGTCGCCGCGCTCCGAATGCTCGAACTTGCCCTTGATCTTCACGATGGCGTCTTCCTGCAGCGCATCCTGGAAATCGTCGTACTTGAAGCACACACCTTCAACATGCCCCGTCGTGTCTTCGAGCACGAAGTTGGCCATCTTCTTGCCCTTCTTCGTAAGCTTCACGCCCACGCTGGTGATCAGACCGGCGAAAATAGCACTAGGGATATCGCCCTTGTGCTCCGCCAAATCTCCCAGATGGAACTTGGTTATGCGACGCAGCGCGCCCTCGAACGGACGAAGCGGATGGTCCGAAACGTAGATCTTCAGAATCTCCTTCTCATAGGCAAGCAGCGTACGCTTGTCCCATTCGACACCGTCCGCAGGAGGAATATCCTCCTCAAAGCCGCTGTCTTCCACATCGGCGAACATGTCGAACATGCTCACCTGGCCGGCATCGCGGTCGCGCTGACGCTTGGACGCGCTCTCAAGAAGCGGCGTTTCCTCAATGAAATACATGAGCTGCTTGCGCGTATAACCCGTGCTGTCGAACGCGCCCGCCTTGATAAGCGCCTCGAGCGTTTTACGGTTGTAGCACTTCGTATCCAGACGATTCACGAAATCGTGCAGACTGGTGTAAGGGCCGTTCGCATTGCGCTCTGTGATGATGGCCTCGGCCACCGCGCCGCCAACACCGCGCACACCTGCCAGACCGAAGCGGATTCCTTCGTCAAGCGGCGTGAACTCGAGGTTGGACGAATTGATGTCAGGCGGCAGAACGGGAATGTTGCTATGCGTGCAGCTGGCGATGTATTTAATCAGCTTGTCCGCATTGCCCATATAGCTGGAAAGCACCGCAGCCATGTATTCGTGCGGGTAGTATGCCTTCAGATACGCCGTGCGCATAACCAGAATGGCATACGCCGCAGAATGCGATTTGTTGAACGCATACTTCGCGAATTTCTCCGCGTCTTCCCAGATTTTCTCGGCGATTTCCAGCGAATAGCCGTTTTCCACCGCGCCGTTGCACCAGTCATCCTTGAGCTTCATCATGACGTCGAGCTTTTTCTTGCCCATTGCCTTACGAAGCTTGTCGGCTTTACCGGCCGAAAAACCGCTCATAACCATGGAAATCTGCATGATCTGCTCTTGGTAGACCATGGTGCCGTACGTTTCCTCGAGAAGAGGACGCAGGCGATCGTCGTAGTAATGAACGGGCGTCTTGCCGCTTGCAACCTTGATGTAGTCTTCGACCATGCCGGACTCCAACGGGCCCGGACGGTTCAAAGCAATTGATGCCACGACGTCGGAAAAGCGCTTGGGTGGGAGACGTGCGAACAGGCCCACGTAGAGCGAACCCTCTACCTGGAACAAGCCGTCCATGTTGCCGGACTGCATGAGCTCGAACGCCTTTTCGTCCTCCGTAGGAATTTCCTCGGGGATGATTTCTACGCCGAAGCGGTCTTTGATGTTACGACATGCGCGAGAAAGCACGCCCAGCGTGCGCAGGCCCAAGAAGTCCATCTTGAGCAGGCCCAAATCGGGCGTGTAATGACCGTCGTACTGGGTGATGATGCCGCCACCTTTGGTGTCGCGCTTCATGGGGACGTGATCGCTCATGGGGTCGCGGCAGATGATGGTGGCGCAGGCGTGCACGCCCTCGCCGCGCACGTGGCCCTCGATGGAACGCGCCGCGTCAATGACCTCGCGCGATTCGGGTTCGGTATCGTAGGCCTTTTTGAAATCAGGGTTGGTGGCAAGCGCCTTGTCGATGGTGATGCCCAGCTCTTCACCGACCATCTTGCACAGGCGGTCGCCCACGCCGTAAGGGTGGCCCAGCACGCGCGCGGCGTCGCGGATGGCGTTTTTCGCCTGCAGCTTGCCGAACGTGATAACGCCGGAAACGTGGTCTTCGCCGTAGACGTCTTTGATGTGCTCAATGACTTCCTGGCGACGCTCGTCCTCAAAGTCGACGTCGATATCGGGCATCTCAACACGCTCGGGCGACAGAAATCGCTCGAACAGCAGACCGTTGGAAAGCGGATCGAGGTCGGTGATGCCCATGGCATACGCCACGATGGCACCCGCCGCAGAACCACGACCCGGTCCTACGCCGATTCCCTGGCTTCGCGCCCATTCGATGTACTCCTGCACAATGAGGAAGTAGGCGGGAAATCCCTGCTGAATGATGATGCCCATCTCGTAGTCGGCACGCTCCTGCACCTCGGGAGGCACGGGCGTTCCGTAGCGTTTTTCAAGGCCCTCGTTCACGCGCTTGCGAAACCAGCTTTCCTCGGTTTCGCCTTCGGGCAAGGGGAAACGCGGAAGAATGGAGTCGCGTTCCAGCTCAACGTTGCACTTTTCCGCCAATTCAACGGTGTTGTCGCACGCCTCGGGAAAATCGCGCATGACCTCGCGCATTTCCTCCTCGGTCTTCATATAGAACTCGTCGTTTTCGAAGCGCATGCGGTTTTCGTCGTCCATGTTGGATCCGGTGCCGATGCACAGCATGATGTCCTGCGCGCGGGCGTCTTCGCGCGTCAGGTAATGGAAGTCGTTGGTGGCGATGGTCTTCAAGCCCAAATCGTTGGCGATTTTCACCAATTCGACGTTCATCTCGTGCTGAGTCATACCGCCGTTGGTGGTGATGCCATGGTCTTGCAACTCTAGGTAGAAATCGCCGGGAGCATACAAATCAGCGAATTTACGCGCCCACTCGCGTGCGCCCTCATAATCGCGCGCGTCAATGTAGCGCGGAATAATGCCCGCAATGCACGCCGAAGCGGCGATAACGCCTTCCGAGTAACGCTGCAACATGTCGAACGTGGTGCGCGGCTTGTAGTAGAAGTTATCTACATGCGATTCGGACACCAGGTGCACGAGATTGTGGTAGCCCACATTGTTTTTCGCCAGCAGCAGCATATGGTACAGGCGCGATTTGTTCTTCGTGCCCACCTCGGGGTCTTCGGTGAAATAGATCTCGCAGCCGTAAATGGGCTTAACGCGCTTTCCAGTCTCTTTTTCAACCGCATCGCATGCATCGCACAGCTCGGGAACGCCGCACATAACGCCGTGATCGGTGATGGCGACAGCGGGCATGTCAAGATCGGCGGCGCGACGAACCATGTCCTTAATCTTGGTGGCTCCGTCGAGCATGGAATATTCGGTGTGATTGTGGAGATGAACGAATGCCATTACGCGCTTGCTCCTTGCTGCCTATGCCGTGTGTTCCTATGAATTGCATTCTTGCCGAGAAACGTGACGAGTCGTGTTTCGCATGCCATCATACCAGGCGAACAAACTTTCGAACATCGAACAGAATATGGAGTTTTTCGCACAACTTTTCTTGCCCGAATCCATCTTTTTTCTTTCGAGATTCTTGCCGCCGGCGGATCGCGCCGCTTAACCTCTGCGCGCCCCTATCCTAGCGGCCACAGCAGCACGCCAAGGCCGCAAACAATGCCAACGACAGCGCCCGCCACAACATCTTTAGGGAAATGAACGCCGCCTATCACGCGTACGGCGGCTATGAATGCATCGGCCACAAGCAGCACGCATCCAACCAAGGGGCACCAGGCAAGCCAACACATGGCAATAATCGTCGCCGAAAACACGTGACGGCTCGGAAACGACCGCCCCGACGTATCTTTCTTGATCAAAGGGTCAATAGAAAGCAGCTCGTACGGACGCGGTGCATTGAACCGTGCGCGAAACGCGCTTAGGCAGACGAAGCCTGCGGCGGGAACGCACACGCAAGGAACAAGCAGCGCGCTTTGCGTAAAGAAAAGCATTACCAGCAAAACGGGATAGAGCACATAAAACGCGGCGGTGAGCGCCTTGTTTGCCGCTAGCAGCGCACGCGCAAGCGAAGGACGGGCGCGAAACGGCGCAGAAATCTTTTCGTACTGCAATGCGTTCACCCGCAACCCCCTTGCTTTCCTTCTCGCGCGATTGTAGCGTAATCGCAGCCAATCGCACGCGAAAGGACAAGCATGCAATTCACCGTAGAAGAATCGTTTTGGGAACTCTTCCCCGACGCCGCCATTGGCGTCATTGCGGCAAAAGAGCTCGCGGATCCCGAGAGCATCCCCTCGCCGCAGCTCGATGCCCTATCGCGCCTGCTCGCCGCCGCCAACGGCATGGCGCAGCTGCATCTGCCCGATAGCAATATCGCGGAAAACGACGTCGTCAAGGTCTGGCGCGATGCATACCGCCTCTTCGAGACGAAAAGAGGAGCACGAAGCACCATCGAAGTTCTTCTGAAGCACGTGTTGAAGCACGACCCCGTCAAAAGCGTCAACCCGCTCGCGGACATCTGCAATATCGTCTCGCTCAAACACGCCCTTCCCGTCAGCGCGGAGGACTACGACGCGATCGTTGGGAACTTAAGGCTGTGCGTGACCGCCGGAGGAAATGACTTTCAACCTCTCGACTCCTGGACGAAAGACCCTGCGCTTGCTGGCGAAGTGTGCTATCTGGACGACGAAGGCGCCGTTCGCCGCTGCTGGAACTGGTGCAGTGGAGAACGAACCGTCTACCGCGCGAGCTCCAAGAGCGCGCTCGTCATCGTGGAAAGCGTCGATCCCGCCCGCCGAGAAGAGCTCGAAGCGGCCCTCGCCGTGCTTTCCGCACTCCTGCAGCACAACCTGGGCGCAACCGTCGAAACCAGCGCCGTCGTAACCAGAGAAAGCCCGGGTATCGCGATCGGGTAAGCAAGCAATCTAGGACCTCATGCGGAAATCGCGCATGAGGTCCTGACGGTTCGACTGCCCCGTCTTATGCAAGATGTTATGCACGTGTACCTTGACCGTGGAAAGCGCCAGACTCATGTCGTTGGCGATATGCTGATTATCTTTGCCCAGCAAAACCTCCCGAAGCACCTCGACCTCGCGCGCGGAAAGACCGTAGCGATCTTGATAGGATGCCAGGCCGTTGTCGATGAACGCGACCGATTTATCGCCGTTGTCCGCAGGCGGCGTTTTGAAATGCAGGGAAAACAGCTTCCAGCAATCCACGCACACGAATCCCGCAAACCACATCATAAGAATATTCTCCGCGAAATTGCGCTCAGGGAAAAACGGAACCGACCCCGTAGAAACCAAGGCGGGATCGATCACGAACATAAGCACGCCGTTTTCCGCCACGATGGCGAACACGAGTCCCCACGCTCCGATATAGAACCAACGATAACGCCACAGCCGTTCGCGCACGGCGCCGTCGGGGGACTGCATGTAGCAAACGCCCACGAACGCCAAGACCCACACCATGAAAAGCGAACGCATGCCGTAGAAGACGAACAAGCCCACCGGACCGCTATCCGTCAAGAAAAACACGACAAGGCTGCCCACGACGAATGCGATGCCGGGAACGACGATAAGCGGCTTGCTTTTCACTTCGAAAAAATCGCATACACAGAGCCAGAACGCCATCAGAATGCCGAGGCCTGTAACGATAGACGGCAGCTGGGAACCGACGAAATAGACTGAGTCGGGAGCAACCGACGTCACACCGCGCAACAGAAAGTCATCCTGAAAAACCAACGCCACATCGAGGAAGTAAGCGACGAATCCAACGCACGCGTACGCAAACAGCTTGCGGTGGGATACCAGGTATCCGGACAGGCAAAACGCGGCCGCAGTAATGCTGACCAGAAGAATAAACAGCGTGTAGTAGAACAAAGCGATCATGGTCATGAACGAAGCCTCGTTTGTCGAAATACCCCGGCATAACCGGTGCGGCAAACAACACCGGAACAAAATCGCACGTGAAAACGTGCGTTTATCATTCTACACCCAAATTAGACCCGCCCCCATACCATGTTAAATATCGCTTTATGTACGCCCAGGACATACATTCTTTACAGAAACGTAACGCCGCTTCAGGCCGGCGAATACGAACTCCTAAACCTTCATCAAGCCCGCAGCATACACGCACGAGATACGTCTCGCGCGGGAAAGCGCGTCTACATAAGCCGATGGAAGGAACGGCTTACTGATAGAGAAGAGAGGAAGCCGCCCGAGCAAGCACGGCGGCGCAAACACCACAAGGAGGAATTCATGTCAGCAGAAGCGACGGCCGCAACAGCGACCGCGACGGTCGAGGCACCGCCGAAGAAGAAAAAGAAATTCAGCGTACCCACCGCGTTTACCATTCTGTTCGTAATCACCATTTTGGCGGTCATCGCCACATGGTTCATCCCCGCAGGCGCCTACTCGAAACTGGCATACCTGCCCGAATCTTCGGAATTTCAGATCACCGAACCCAGCGGCGACGTTCGCACCATACCGGCAACCGAAGAAGCATTCCGTGCCGACCCCGAACTTGCCGACATGAAGGTTGACGTCAGCAAGTTCCTCGACGGATCCATCACCAAGGCAATCTCTGTTCCCGGCACCTACGAAGAGCTTCCTCAGCAGCCCAAAGGAATCTTCGATGTCACGTCCGCCATGGTCAATGGCACCATCAATGGCGTCGACATCATGGTCTTCATCCTGGTTCTGGGCGGCTTGATCGGCGTCGTCAACGCATCGGGCGCATTCGAATCGGGCCTGGTGGCTCTGACGAAAAAAACCAAGGGTCGCGAGTTCCTCTTGGTATTCCTCGTCAGTATTCTTATGGTGCTCGGCGGCACCACCTGCGGCCTGGAAGAAGAGGCCGTGGCGTTCTACCCGATCCTCGTGCCGATATTCTTGGCCCTGGGATACGACTCCATCGTCTGCGTCGGCGCCATCTTCCTCGCCGGCTCCATGGGCACCACGTTCTCCACGATCAACCGTTCTCTGTCGTCATTGCCTCCAATGCTGCTGGCGTAGCCTGGACCGAAGGCATCGAATGGCGCGTCGTCGGCTGCGTCGTGGGTGCAATCGTCGTTGTCTCTACCTGTACTGGTACTGCAAGAAGATTAAGAAGAATCCTGAGGCGTCCTACACTTACGAAGACCGCGAGCATTTCGCCAAACTCTTCAGCGTCCATGATTCCAACTCTTCCACCATCCCCTCTTTCGACTGGCGTCGCAAGCTCATCCTCGTGCTGTTCGTTTCCGCCTTTGTCATTACGACTCACGGCGTTGTGAACCTGCACTGGTGGTTCCCGCAGATGGCTGCATCCTTCCTGTTCATCGCCATCATCTGCATCTTCCTGACCGGTCTTGACGAGAAAACCGTCGTGGATGCCTTCATCAACGGCGCATCAAGCCTCGTCGGCGTGTCTTTGATTATCGGCCTGGCGCGCGGCGTCAACCTGATCATGGAGGAAGGCTTCATCTCCGACACGCTGCTCTATTGGGCCTCCAACGCGGTCCAGGGCATGGAAGGCGGCGTCTTCATTGTCATGATGATGGTCATCTTCTTCCTGCTCGGCTTTATCGTGCCGTCCTCTTCGGGCCTGGCCGTGCTCGCAATGCCCATTCTTGCACCGCTGGCTGACACTGTCGGAATCGACCGTTCCATCATCGTTTCCGCCTACAACTGGGGTCAGTACGCAATGCTCTATCTGGCACCGACAGGCCTGGTCATGGCAACGTTGACGATGTTGGACATGAAGTACACGCATTGGTTGAAGTTCGTGCTTCCGATGGTCGGCTTCCTGTTCGTCTTCGGCGGAGCGCTCTTGGTCGTCCAGGTCATGGTTGGAGCATAAGCCCCGAACAACACCTCGGTTCGCACAAGCTGCACCGCATGAGCTTTGAGACCTCATCTCAAGCACAAACCCACTGCCCATAGCGGCGGTCGCCATACCCCTTAAGAAACGAGTCGCCCACTCCTTAGGCGACTCGTTTCGTTTTTGGAAAGCACGTCAATAAAGAAAGCGAAGCTGAAACGCACTTCTAGTGGCGGCGCACCCTCATGCGGAACGCCACCACGCCCATAGCAACCAAGGCCGCGGCACTGGCCGCAAAGCCTGCGACCAATGTGCCGAGGCCGTCGTTTGTCTTGACCATTTCGGAAAGCTTTTTGGGCTTTTCACCTTCGAAGGTGGTGCTGTTTTCATCCTGGGTCGCAGCACCGCCCTGGCCGCTCGTATCCGCCAAGGCGGCGACACCGGAATCTGCTGCATTAGCATCGGGATCTGAAAGCGTCAGCGCATCATTGGAACTATCAGGATTGCTTGATTCTTCGTCCACCGAATTGTCCAATTCGGCATTTTCGGAATCGCCTGCGTTTTCACCGTTGGGATGAGAGCCATTATCGCCGTTGTTGCCAGCGTTTTCACCCTTGTCACCAGAGGAGCCCGTCTGAGAATTGCCGTCGTTGGATTCGGGCGCTTCATCAAGGCTCTCGCTATTCGAAGCGTCGTCATTGTTACCATCGGCATTGTCGTTTTCGTCGGAAACGTTTCCATTGGAAGAATCACCCGCGCCCGGCTCCTCATGGGAACCGTTGCCGTTGGGGGCTTCATCCGCACTCCCATTGTTGGAGGGCTCATCGTTCGTATTGCCATCCTGAGACGAGTCGTTGCCAGTCGAGCTCCCATCCTGCAATGAGCCATCGTTCGAACCGGACTCTTCGTTGGCCTCGCCTCCTCCCAAGGATCCTCCCTCGTTCGATTCGGGCTTGGCATGCGTATCGCCCGTGCGATTGATGATGGCAAGACATTGATTCAGCTCTTTTTTATACCTGTTCTGCCACCCTTCGTGATACTGCGGCTGGCCTTTGTAAAAGACCGCGACGTTATCGACGACGTAGTTGCACAGCGTGGTAACGAATTCCTTGTCCGTCATGTCATCGGAAAGCCCGCATCCGGGCCACTGGTAGCCCTCGCTGAGATAATGGTAGGTTCCGTTCCAATCGTAGCCGTCGGAAACACCGCCGACGAACTTACGCCATCCGCTTTGACCGAAAAGATTCGAGAGACCCCAGCACAGACCTTTCACGGCATCGCTTCGATCGGAAATGTCTATCCCCCGGCTTGCGAGATAGCGCTCCGCAGGAAGATAGTATGACGTATACGCCCAGTCGTCCTGAAGGCGGGAGAACTCGTAGCTATCGGCCGCATAGGCCGCTTTCCATGCATTGATCAGGCTTGTACCCAAAGCAGTGAATGCGCCGTTATTTCGAATGGCGTTCTCTGCCTTGAACTGGGCATCTGAGATATTTGCGAACTGAGCGAACATCGCATATTTACCGGGATTGTATTCATAGCAGGCAAGAAGGAAATTCTTCAGACCGTAGCGGTGATCGAACTGATAGTACCCCATGGCGTGATAGCCGTCGCCATAACTGAAGGTGCGGTCGTACGTTCCTCCCTCGAACGCACCAAAATACAGCATGTCCTTGGAAATCTCACGCGGCTGCAAACCTACCGAGCGCAAAGCAAACGTGGATACCACGGCCGCTTCGTACGAACCCTGATAGAAATCAGCCTTGTCATAGGAGCTTTCGGGAAGACCGTCAGGCTGGCTCGCTCCATCGGAAAGCAAAGCATCTCCCGTCAAGCTCTCTGCAGAAGTCTCGTTCGTTTCAGGCTGAGACGCATCCTGCTCCACGGCAGTGTCCTTGGGTTCGTCGGCGAAAGCGACAGCCGGCACGGAGCCGAGAACAAGGGAAAGCGACACGCCGGCCGCGAGAACCGAGTTGGTAGGTTTCATAGAGACAGCCTACAAATAATAACGCATACACATGCTCGAAAGCCTCATAGAAACATATCATTGCGTTCTGTCTTTATGGCAATGCGAGTCTTTACAGAGCCTCGACAATTCCTTCATGTGAGCTAGCGGTAACTTCCAAATACCAACAATATGTTGCGCTTTCTATTCGATACCTTAGCACCTTTTGCACTCTTACTCCATCCAGACCTCTTCTTTTGGCCCCGGCCGACCCCCTCGAAATCGCTTCCGGCAATCCGCACTTTCACGCATCGAACCTGTACTCGGCGCACAAAGAAAAGAGCGGTCCCGGAGGACCGCTCTTTAAAAAGCGCTTATACAATTGGTATCTAAGCGCATGTGAATTACCTGGAACGCTTAGCGCAGTTCGGCTTTGTCCGCGAGGACGATGACCTTCGTGCCGCTAACCTGCACGTAGCCACCTTCGACGGCAAACTCCTTGAACGGACCGCCCTCGTTTTCCTGCACGCGAACGACGCCGTCGCTCAACGTGGAAACCAAAGGCACGTGACCGCTCAGAAAGCCCATCTCGCCTTCGGTGCCGGGAACCACGACGAAATGAGCTTCGCCGGTGTAGCACTTCGCTTCAGGCGTCACGATGTCGCAGGTGAACTTAGCCATCTTATGC
>JBKTHK010000058.1:0-11974 GCA_047240885.1 Slackia sp.
ACGTAGCCGTCTTCGGTGCGCGTCACGTTACCGCGGCTTTCGCCGACTTCAAGATTACCCAAGTCAATGCGCTCTTTGGCGCCGGGACCGTCCACGTCAAGATCGAGGTGGCCGCGCATGCAGAACGCCACCGGACCCTGCGTGGTCTGGAAGTTCTTCGACATATCGGGATACATGTAGTTCTTGCGATAGAACATAGAATGCTTCTCGATATCGCAGTTGGTGGCAAGACCGGCAAGCACGATAGACTCGATAGCCGCCTTGTTAGGCACCGGCAATGCGCCCGGAAGACCGAGGCAGACCGGGCAGGTATGGGTGTTGGGATCGGCGCCAAATTCAAGCTTGCAGCCGCAGAACATCTTGGTGTTCAGCGTGGTGAGCTCGGCATGAACTTCGAGGCCGATAACGGCCTCCCAGTCTTTCAGAACCTCTTCGAGAGTCTTCATTCGCTATTCACCTGCCTGAAACGCCGGAGCAATGGGAGCCACGCCGTACGCAGCTTCCAAAGCGGCGGCCGCACGGAACATGTTAACGTCTTTGAACTGCGGGCAAATAAGTTGCACGCCCACGGGCAGACCGGTGTCTTTGCCCAGGCCGCACGGAACATTCATGCCGCCGTTACCGGCAATGTTGATGGAAACGGTGAAGATATCCGAAAGGTGCATTTCCCACTGGATCGCCAATTTCGCCAAACTTAAACGCCGTACGCGGGCTCGTGGGAGCAAGAATGACGTCGCACTGCTCGTAAGCACGCTCATAATCCTGCGTGATGAGCCTACGCACCTGCTGCGCGGGGTAATAATATTTCTCGTACACGCCAGCGGAAAGAAGGTAGCTTCCCAGCATGATGCGACGCTTCGCCTCCATGCCAAAGCCATTCGCACGGCTTTCCTCGTACTGAGAACCCAAGTCTTTCAAGCCGGGCTCGCAGTAGCCATAACGAACGGAGTCGAAGCGAGCCAGGTTGGAAAACGCCTCGCACGGGCCGAGCACGTAGTATGCGCTGATGGCCGCATTCGCATGAGGAAGATCAACCTCCACGATCTGCGCACCTGCAGCCTCGAGCTTCGCAGCGGCCTCCGCGACCTTTTCCTTCACCTCGGGAGTCAAGCCGGGAGCGTTCATGAATCCAGGAACCACGCCGACGCGCATGCCTTCGACGCCCTGCTTCACTGCGCCCACGAAATCGGCCTCGATATGCTGCGACGTGCAGTCGAGCGGATCGTAGCCGCACAATACCTGCATGGCGTACGCCGCATCTTCGACGCTGCGCGTGAACGGACCTACCTGGTCAAGCGAACTGCCGAAAGCAACCACGCCATAGCGGGAAACCATGCCGTACGTAGGCTTCACGCCTACGATGCCGCAGAACGAAGCAGGCTGGCGAATGGATCCGCCCGTATCGCTGCCGAGCGTCATGCACGCCATGCCCGCAGCGACCGATGCGGCGCTGCCGCCCGAAGAACCACCGGGGACGCGCTCGAGATCCCACGGGTTTTTCGTGGACCCAAACGCGGAGGTTTCGGTGGAAGAACCGAACGCAAATTCGTCCATGTTCAGCTTGCCCAGCGGAATACCGCCAGCCTCAATGCAGCGCGCGACGCATGTTGCGGTGTAAGGGGAAACGTAGTTCTCCAGCATCTTGGAAGAACACGTCGTATGCGTGCCTTCCAAATTCATGTTGTCTTTGAAGGCAACGGGGACGCCCGCGAGCGGACCCATGGAATCAAGCGTTCCGTCGGCAACCGCCGCATCGATTTTGTCCGCCGCTTCGTACGCCATATCTTCGGTGAGCTCGAGATACGCGTGCACCGCCTCATCCGCTTTAGCGATATGCTCGAAGTTCGCCTGTGCGATTTCGCGTGCAGAAAACTCCTGCGCTGCCAAGCCTTCGCGGATCTCGCGAACACCCATGTTGTAGGAATATGCCATTACTGATCGCCTCCGCCAAGAATTGCAGGGATGAGGAAGGAGCCGTCTTGCTGCTTCGGCGCATTCTCCAGTGCTTTTTCCTGCGAGAAGGATTCTTCGACAACATCTTCGCGCATGACATTAGAAAGGCCTCCGATGGGGTGGAACGTGGGCTCTACGCCATCGAGTTCGTATTGGGTGATCGGCTCAAGCGTGTCGATGATGCTATTCAAATCGACGGTCATCTGGGCGAGCTCCTGCTCATCAAGCCCGATGCGCGCATACGTTGCGATATTGCGCACATCTTCTTCGGTCAGGTGTTCTGCCATGCAGCATCCTCCAACCTCTCGTGTATCCGTTGGTTTCGGTTAACTTGCCCATGATAGCAAAGCCCGCGACCCCAAGGGCCACGGGCAGCCATGTTTTCATGTGTTTCACGTACGGACCGCGGGGCTCTTCTCGGTGTTGCGCCCGCCTCATCAGAGACGGTTTAATCTTCTTTCGCGCAGCAAGGAAGCGGCCTCATATCCAGACGAAACGTCTGCTCGACCACTTTCATGAGTGATTCGTCGCCGATGGAAGGATCGACCTTCAAAAGACCGACCAAGCCGAAAATCATGACACACACGGTTTCGTACACAAGCTCTATCTTGATGTCGTGGTAGCGCTCGTATTCGGAAACAACCTTTTCACAGATGAAATTCGCCGTCTCTCTCACCGCTCGGACGTCGAAGGCGTCCCTTACGCCAAGCTCCTCGAGCACCGCAATCATCGGACGCGGACCGCTGGCATCATACAGGGTTCGTCGCAGCATAGCGATGCATTCACGCAACGAGGCCGATGTATCGCCGAAATGGCGCGTCTCGTTCCAGACCGCGACGCTTTCCACGATATCCGCCACGTAATCGTCCAAAACGGCATCTATGACGTCGCGCTTTCCGGAATAGTAGTAATAGAAAAGCTCTCGGGTAATGCCGGCTTCCGAGGCAATGTCTTTCACCGTTGTCGGCCCAACGCCGCGATGCTCGAACAAGCCTCGGGCGGCCTGCATTATATCCCCCGCACGTCCTTCGATGCGGCGAATTTCCGCATGGGCATCGCCATGTCTGCTCGACGTTGCGCCTGGTGAAACGAATCGCATATCGGCCTCCCTCCTTGCGGTATGACGACATGTCCTCATACCGCGCTTTAACGCACAAAACGCCCGGTGAAAACCGATCCAAGTCTGGTCCTGGGAAACCAAAGCCAAACTTACAAACGGGGGTTTCTCACACGGGCGTTTTCCTCATTATAGGAAGATTGTCCAATTGCGCTGCGGTAAGCCATCGGGTACACAGAGTGGGCAGAGAGCCGTTACCGTTCCGACACGAAAACGTTACCGACCAGCCTAAATGAGCCAGAAATATTTACGTTTGATGGTTATCCGTTATTACGCCTCATCGCGCGCGATGTCTAGATGTTCTCTTCGACAACCTTCTTGTACACAGACGTATCGGCGTACAACTCGTCTTGACGGGATTGAGCTTGTTCTTGCGAATCTTGTTGAACTGATACGCGGCCAGCGCCACGTTGCTTGCCAGCGCAATGAAGCTCACGACAAAAATGCCGCCGGGTTATGCGTCGTGGGAATGGGAGCCAGCACGTCAGCGAACTGCGGCACGGTCATGACGAACATAATCCAGAGCGCAAGCGTTCGCGCGCGATGCTGCAGCCACGCGCCGCGCTTGATGAAAAACGTCGGGATGGTGCAGGAAAGCAGCAGCGCCAGACCACAGTAGGCGGAGTGGTCGGAGATGCAGTTGTAGGTGTACGCGAAATTCCAGAAGTCGTACGCGATGACCCAAGCCCAGATCATATCGGGCCAAATCATGTCGCGCGTTTTGTCCTTCGAGATAATGATACCGAACCATCCACAAATGGTGACGATGTTCAGGATGCCGGCAATGCCGTTCATCACATTCCATGGGCCAGACATGGTCCAGAGATTCTCTACGTAACCGCCCTCCCACAGGCCCCAGCTAAACACCTGGAAATCGCGGATGACCGCTTCAGCGATGTTGATGGCCAGAATCAACGGCGGGAAGCACAGCGCCCATTTCTTCTCATAGAGATAATGGGTTTGCTGTCGGCTCCTTTCCAGTGGACGAAACGAAGCGCCATAAAGCCCAGACAGCCCGCCAGCGCCGAATACGTCTTCACCCAGTTGAACCACGCCCGTGCCGTATTCGTTGCCAGGCGCCGCAGTTGTCGGCCATACGAACACAGTCAAAACGATGGGGACGATCGCGAAGAGAGTGATTCCTCCCCATTTGCTCGTGCGTCCGAATTCGTTAAAGGCCATGAGAGCGAACAGAACAAAGAGCCAAATGGCCCAATAGGACATGTCGCCCGCTTGATACAGGATTCCCATACAGACACCCTCCTTGCTTGCGGGGCGCATTTCCCCTTTGCGCCCCTGATTGACACCGCAAGTATATGAAGCCCTGAACTGGGAGTCTTTACATAACGATATTGACTGTAAGCGCTTTTGCGGACGTATCGGAATATAGCGGAAGCTTCTTGAAAAAAGCGCGGCGCCCGATGCTCGCCCTCCAGCGGAAGACCTGCATGCGGGTCTTTAGCTACCTTTCAGCTTTGAAAGCGGCTATTTCGGCAAGAAATTCTTCGCCATACCGTTCAAGCTTCTTCTCGCCCACGCCGCTGACCAATAAAAACGCCTCCGGTGTCGCGGGCATGCGTGCGCACATGTCACGCAGCGTTTTATCGGAGAAAACGATGTAGGGAGCAATGCCGTTCGCATCGGCGATGTTCTTGCGCAAAACGCGCAGCCTTTCGAAGAGCTCCTCTTCCCCACCGCCTGAAGCCCCGAACACACCAGGCACCGCAGGCACACCGCCTGCGCCAGAGCCCCTGAACGAAGGGACGCCATCGAAAGGCGAACGCGACGCCTTCTTGCGAGGCCGGCGAATCTTCTTCATGGAAAACGTGAAGCTTTCCTGTTCGGCTTCGAACGAACGCGCGCCCAAGCCCACGACGGGATACGTGCCGTCCGAGATATCGAGGATGCCCGCCGCGGCAAGCAGCTCAATAACCTCTTTGACCTGCGCCGCCGAATCGGAAACCGTGTTATAGCTCTGCAGACGATCGAGTTCGCCTTCAATCACGCGCTGGCTGCGCGAGCCGCGCACGATATCGGCGATCATACTCTTGCCGAAAGCACCCTGTACCTCTCGCACGCACAGCACGCACTGCTTCGCCGTGTCGGTGACGTCTATGGCATCGAAATCACCCAGGCAGTTCGAACAGTTTCCGCACGACTCGGCAGACGAAGCGGACGCCGCGCCCTCTTCGTTGCGAGAATCTTCCCCGAAGTAATCGAGGATATAGCGCCGGAGGCATCCCGTGGTGCGACAATACCCCACCATGCCATCGAGCATGCGGCGTTGAGCCGACTTGACACGCTGCACCTCTTCTTCGGAAAGCTCGTCATTGCCCCCACCCTCTTCGATGAAATAACGGCACGTGGCAATATCGCCATCGCTCCAAAGAAGCAAGCATTCCGACGGTTCGCCGTCGCGGCCCGCGCGCCCAGCTTCCTGGTAATACGCCTCGATGCTTTTGGGCATGTTGTAGTGGATGACGTAGCGCACATTGGATTTGTCTATGCCCATGCCGAAGGCATTCGTAGCAACCATGACCAAAGCGTCGTCGTCGATGAAGCGGCGCTGGCTTTCCTGGCGATGCGCCGCCGGCATGCCCGCGTGATAGCTCGTTGCCGAAATCCCCTGTTGGCCAAGCCATTCCGTAAGAGCGTCGACATCCTTGCGTGTGGAGCAGTAGATAATACCGCTTTCCCGCGGATGCTCGGCAATATAGCCCGCAATGCGCGCCCGTTTCTGCTTGGGTTCAAGGCGTTCCACTCCGAAGCGAATATTGGGTCGGTCGAAACCCGTGACTATTTCCGCGGGGTCACGCAGGCCGAGAAGCGTGGTGATGTCGTTGCGCACGCGCTCAGTAGCAGTGGCAGTGAGCGCCACCACAACAGGTCGCTTTTCGAAAGACTCTATGAACTCACGAATGGCCAGATACGACGGGCGAAAATCCTGCCCCCATTGGGATACGCAATGGGCTTCGTCCACCGCAATCAAGGGCACTTCCACCTGCGAGACGAATTCCCGAAATACGGGGTCGGCAAGGCGCTCCGGCGCAACGTACATGATTTTGTACGCCCCCTCTACGGCTCGCTTCATCACCGTGCGCTGCTGACCAGGAGTGAGCGTCGAATTAAGGTAGGATCCACGCACGCCCGCTTCAATAAGAGCGCGCACCTGATCGCCCATAAGCGACACGAGCGGAGAAACAACCAGGGCAAGGCCGGGCATGACAATGCCCGGGATCTGATAGCACATGGATTTGCCCGCACCCGTGGGCATGACGCCCAAGGCGTCGCGGCCTTGCAAGACGGACTCCACGATGAACTGCTGTCCGGCGCGAAAATCACGATACCCGAAATAACGCGTAAGCGCGGCGCGGGCATCGTCCAAAGACGCTGAAGGCACTCCAGCAAAGTTCGCCGCGGAAAGACCGGATACAACCGGCCTTGGTAACGAAGGGCGCACCAACGCTGACCCGGCAGAACATGACGAAGCCGAAGGGTATGAAGCAGGCGCGGCGCCAGCAACAAGCGACGAAGCAGACGAAGGGTGCGCCCCTTCCACTTGCGTTGCGGAAGGGGCGCACACAGAAGCGCTCATGGGATAATTTCGGTTCATACAGTTCATTTCCTACGAGTCGAAGGCGCCCCGCTCTTTTCCCATTCCTACGACCCAAAGAGCCCGCCGCCTGTTCGTTCATTTCCTACGATTCGAAGAGTTCCGTCGCTCGCTTGAGCTGGTTGATGATATCAATATGCTGAGGGCAGAGAGATTCGCACGTGCCGCATTCAATGCACTTGGAGGCCTCGTTGTTCGCATTCCAGACGTAGTTTTCCTTCGCGCGATGCATATCGCCGAACTTCGCCATGATATCGAGCGAATCCATGATGATGGGAATGTGGATGCCTTGCGGACAATCCTTCATGCAATAGCGGCAGTCCGTGCACGGAACCGTCGGGATGGAAGAAAGCGTTACGCGGGCGCGGTCGATCGCGGCGGATTCTTCGTCGGTGAGGGGTTTCGCCGCCTTCATGGTGCGCAGGTTGTCTTGCATCTGGTCCATAGTGGTCATGCCGGAAAGCACCGCAATGACGCCCGGCAAGGAGGCGCAGAAGCGCAGCGCCCAGGAAGCCATGGATGCTTCAGGGTCTTGTGCGCGCAAGATTTCCTCGACTTGCGGTGGCAGCTGCACGAGCGAACCGCCCTTCACGGGCTCCATGACAACCACAGGCAAACCGTGGGCACGTGCCACTTCGTAGCATTTGCGCGACTCGATGATGTCGCTTTCCCAGTCTGCGTAGTTGATCTGCAGTTGGACGAAGTCCATGTTCGGATGCTCTTCAAGCAAGCGCTCGAGCACTTCGGCGCTATCGTGGAACGAAAAGCCGAGGTGCTTGATCAGGCCCTCTTCCTTTTTCTTCTGGGCGAAGTTCCACAGGTCGTAATCTTCGAACAACGGGGCGAATTCGTCCGTGAGCTGATGAAGCAGATAGTAGTCGAAATAACCCGCACCCGTGCGTTCGAGCGAGCGATTGAAAAACGCCTGGGCTTCTTCGAGGCTTTTAGCTGCCCATGCGGGCATTTTGGTAGCAAGTTGGAAGCTTTCACGCGGATAACGGTCGACCAGGGCTTCCTTCGCGGCAATTTCCGACGTGCCGCCGTGATACGTGGGCGCCGTGTCGAAATACGTAAAGCCCGCGTCCATAAACGCATCTACCAGTTTCTTGGTTTCCTCGATATCGTTGCCGCCCTCTTCGAGCTGAGGCAGACGCATCAAGCCGAAACCCAGCTGCGCGAAATCGTGATCGGTTCGAATATCCGACATGGCTCCCCCTTACCCAAGTGCATTTGCGCCACTCCAAAACGAATGCATCGTCGCAATGGCTGCATTTACGATGCCCCACTTAGATGCGCCCTGTACCATGGTGCACCTGTATAAAGACGCCGCGTTTCTATTCGGCAACCGAACGGCGCACCCAGACCGCATACACGTCTAATTCGGCGACTGCCCGGCGCCTCGCGTTGCACACGCTATGTCGCAGGCGCCCATCCGACGCTTCTTCAAAGAATAAACCTCGCCGCCGCCTTCGTCACTCACCTTATGCAAATAAAGCGGCATTTCCGGTTGGAGCGGCATTAGCATGGGAAAGTTTTGCCAGCCCCGAATCGGTCCGCCCGCCGCGCAATGCGGCTGAAAACCCTGCTATAAAGCGAAGCATGCCGACAAAACCGTTCCTTGGACCAGTTGCTACCTGCTGAGGTTCGCGGAGACGGCGCGGCGCCTGGTTTCGAGGCCGGGTTCTAGCCCCGATTCTTCCGTTGCAAGAATTGTTGGAGGCTTCGCCGCGAAAACGCCATCATCTGTGGTCAAAGAGCATCGATTGGGAGAACGTTTAAGGCGCTCTACCCCGCTCGTGGTCAAAAAGGACGAATATGGGGACAGTTTGTGGAAGGTCGATAAGGAGAGCCAAAATTACCAAGCCTGTGACCTGGTGCTTTGTGAATCGCGACTCAAACTGTTTTCAGCAGAACGAACGCTTCGTCGAACACGCACCGTAAACGGTCGCTTTTGACGCGCGAACGGTGAGCAAAATCCCCATAACGACCCCGTTTGACCACAGAGCAACCACGGCGCGGTATGGAACCGGTCAAAACCGGGATAAACCCGGCCTTTCCGCCTATCACATCGCCTTTGCCGCCTGACGCGCGGGCCTTACGCCTGATGCATGAGCTTTTCATCCTACATGTTTTCATCGGCGCACCAACCGCCCTTGCGGCGGCGGTTGCGGCTCTGAGATTCCTCCTCGATGAATTGAGACGATCGCGTTCGCGCAAACGGGATAGTCGTCAGAAAATGAAGAAAGGCTAGGCGCAGGAAACCTAGCCTTCAACACATCTGTACCAGGGCTGCCCCGCAAGCCTATCCAAGCTTAGCGACTTAAGGCAGGGGCCACCTGTGTTCCGCAGAATCAGGTTTTCTACCCGAAAATACTTCCATAGCCCCCATTCGTGAACCGCGCCCCGAATCTTGGACAACTGAAACCAAGATTCGGAGGCGCGGTTTTTTATGTCGTTGAACCTTAGATGCAGACACGATATCTCGGCCAAGAAGAAGGTCGCGGTGCTGGCGGACGACGGATGGGGATGGGATGCAATATCCTCGGCCCTTGCCTTGCCCAGGGACACTGTTAAACAATGGATCATGACCTACAGGGCTGTCGGAATGGACGGGTTGTCGAACATGGGATCCAAGAAGAAGACCTACGACTACGAGACGAAGCTCGCGGCCGCACACGCGCATGTGGACGGCGGGCGAACGCTGCAGGACGTGATGGCCGCCTACGGAGTCCCGAACCGCGCGTCGGTGCAGGCGTGGTGCAGGCTGTACCGGGAGGGCGGCGCCGAGGCCTTGAGGCCCAAGCCCAAGGGCAGGCCGCCCGGATTGCGCGCGGAGCAGCCCCCCGAAACGCGCGAGCAGCAGCTCGAGGAGCGCGTAAGGAAGCTTGAGGCCGAGAACGCCTACTTAAAAATTGGCGGCCCTGAGGGCGGAGAAGCGGCTACGAGCTGGGAGAAGGCCCAGATAATCGCCGAGCCTCGGCAAGAGATCGCCCTCGCCGACCTGCTGGAGGCAGCCGGGATGGCCAGGTCAACCTACTATTACGCGCTCGGCCACCCGCCAAGACCGACGAGGCCCGAGCTCCGGGGCAAGGTCGTCGAGGTGTTCGGGCGGACGGCGAACGGGTGCGGCCACCGCCAGATCGCGATGTGCCTGCGGGCGGAAGAGGGCGTGCGCATAGCCGACAAGACGGTGCTCAAGATGATGCGCGGGATCGGGATATCCTGCGGGATCCGCCGCGAAACCGACCACCGCAGGTACAACTCCTACAAAGGCGTCGTCGGGGAAACCTTCGAGAACGTGATGGGGCGGGATTTCGCCGCCGACGGGCCGTGGGAGAAGATGGGCACGGACGTCACCGAGCTCAAATGCTCCTTCGGCAAGGCGTACTTCGCGCCGGCGTTCGACTTTGGCAGCCGCGAGATAGTGGCGTGGTCGATATCCCGGCATCCGAACATGGACCAGCAGAAAGAGATGCTCGGCATGCTGCTGCCGAAGATTTCGGACGGCAAGCATCCGATAATGCAGAGCGACATGGGATGGCAGTACCAGCATGAGGCGTATTGCTCCGCCTTGCGCGAAGCCGGGGTCGTCCAGAGCATGTCGCGCAAGGGCAACTGCATAGACAACGGCGCGACCGAGCAGCTGTTCGGCCACATGAAAGACGAGTTCTTCCGCGGCCAGGAGTTCGAGGGCTTCGAGGAATTCAGGGAGAAGCTAGAGGAGTACATAATCCACTGGAACACGGTGAGGAGGCAGGCTAAACTGAAAGGACTGACCCCGGAGGAATTCCGGAATCAGTCCTCATGCGCGGCTTGACCGCTTTTTATTAACCCCGTCCAAGAATTGGGATGCGGTTCATTCGGGGGGGCTTATGAATTTTACACGTTGAACTTGAAGTGCATGACATCGCCGTCTTGCACCACGTATTCCTTGCCTTCCTGGCGCAGCTTGCCCGCTTCGCGGCAGCCCTTTTCGCCATTGAGAGCAACGTAGTCCTCGAAGCTTGCAGTTTCGGCTTTGATGAAACCGCGTTCAAAATCGGAGTGGATAACGCCCGCAGCCTGCGGCGCCTTCGCGCCAATGGGAATGGTCCAGGCGCGCGTCTCGGTTTCGCCGCTGGTGAAATAGCTCTGAAGACCCAGCAGCTTGTATGCTTCGCGAATCAAGCGTGCAAGGCCGCTTTCGGAAAGGCCCAGCTCCTCCATGAACATCTTGGCGTTCGGCATCAAGCTCGGCCAGGATCGGCCTCGGTCTTTGCGCAGATGGGCACGGGAATCTGGCCGTCAATCTCAGGCAGTTCAGCATCAAGCTGGTCTTCGTCCACATTGGCAATATAGAGCATGGGCTTGCAGGTGAGCAGGCACAGATCCTGACCGCCGCGAGCTCTTCGTCAGAAAGACCCAGCGTCAACACGCGATGGCCTTCGTTGAGTCCCTCGAGCACCTTCTTGGCGGTTTCGAACTTGAACACGGCGGTTTTGTCGCGCTTGGATTCTTTCTCCAAACGAGGCAAAGCCTTCTCAACCGTGGCAATATCTGCCAGCACAAGCTCGGTCTTGATAGTTTCCACGTCAGACTGAGGATCAACCTTCTTAGACACGTGCTCGACGTTGGGGTCGCTGAAGAAACGTACAACTTCGCAGATAGCATCGGTCTCGCGAATATTGGCGAGGAACTTATTACCCAGGCCCTCGCCTTGGCTAGCGCCTGCAACCAGACCTGCTATATCGACGAACTCCACCGTGGCCGGCACAATCTTGGCCGGATTGTCGATCTTCGCCAGCGCGTCCAGACGATCGTCGGGCACTGGAACCAGACCCACATTAGGCTCGATCGTGGCAAAGGGATAATTGGCGGCAAAACCGCTCTTTTTCGTAAGCGCGGTAAACAGCGAAGACTTGCCGACGTTAGGCAGGCCCACAATACCGATGGAAAGCGACATCTGATGTACTCCTTGAAGCAGCATAAGCGACGAATAAACGTAACGCTCATCATACCAAACGATGCAATAGCAAACAAAAAGCCCGCACCCAAAACAGGATGCGGGCATAAGCAAAGCCCAAGCGAGCAGGGTCGTAATCGGAATCGCTCGCCCAAAGGACCAAGCGAACAGGGGCCCGCCGCGCGCAGCTCCACACGAGCCGAACAACACTGAATGCGCCGTTCGTGCGAGGCAGAGCTGTGTGAGTGCGGCAGACCCCTGCGAGCGCTACATGGAGCACAACCCCAGCGTCTGCGCAACGTAGGCGACAAGAATCACCACCAGAACCACCGGCGCGATGTATTTCACC
>JBKTHK010000059.1:0-11670 GCA_047240885.1 Slackia sp.
ACAATTTCTTCACCCATGCCGTCGATATCCATAGCACCGCGGCTTGACCAATGCAGCAATCGTTCGAGCGCCTGCGCCGGACAATCCATGGAGATGCACCGAAACGCTGCTTCGCCGTCTTCGCGCACAATAGGGCTGCCGCAGCTCGGACAGGACGCGGGCATTTCCCACGGCATTGCGCCTTCGGGACGCAGGCTCAGCACCGGGCCGAGTACTTCAGGAATTACGTCGCCGGCCTTACGCACGATAACGGTATCGCCCACGCGCACATCTTTACGATGCACTTCGTCAAGGTTATGCAGCGTCGCACGCGCCACCGTGGAACCCGCAACGCGCACGGGATCAAGCTCGGCCACCGGGGTGATGGCTCCGGTTCGGCCAACTTGCACCGTGATATCGCGCAGGAGCGTGGTCTTTTCTTCTGGCGGAAATTTGTAAGCGATTGCCCAACGCGGAGCTTTCGCGGTGAAGCCTAGCTCGCGCTGCACGGCAAAGGAGTTCACCTTGACCACTACGCCGTCGATTTCGTACGGCAGCACCGAGCGCTTCTCGGCAACGTCCTCGCAAAACGCGTGCACCTCGGCGGGCGTGGCACACAGCTTGACATCGGGGTTGACGTGAAAGCCGCAATCGCGTAGCCACTGCAGCAGCTCCCATTGCGTGTCCGCCTTGATAGACTGCGTGTCGGCAATGGCGTATATGAAGGTCGAGAGATCGCGACCCTGCGTAATCGTAGGATCCTTCTGACGAAGGGACCCCGCAGCCGCATTGCGCGGGTTGGCGAACGGGGCCTTGCCGTTCGCGACGGCAGCGGCGTTCAAGGAATCAAAGCTCGCCTTGGGCATATACACCTCGCCGCGCACTTCCACCGAGCCATCTTCATCGGAAAGGCCCGCGATGCCCTGGTCGCGCAGGCGCAGCGGCACATCACGCACGGTGCGCATGTTCACCGTGACGTCCTCGCCCGTCGTTCCATCTCCACGCGTAGCGGCCTTCGCCAAAACGCCGGCATCGTAGGTCATGGCAATCGAAGATCCGTCGATCTTCAGTTCGCACACAAATTCAATATCGCGGCCAGCCGCCTCGACCGTACGTGCGGTCCACGCGTCAAGCTCATGCAGGTCCATAGCGTTATCCAGGGAATACATGCGTTGGGCATGGCGGACGGGAGCAAACTGCTCGCCAACGTAGCCCCCAACGCGCTGAGTGGGCGATGCAGGGTCGATAAGCTCAGGGTTTTCGCGTTCAAGCTCGCGCAGCTCGCGCATAAGAGAGTCGAAGGCAGCATCGGAAATTTCAGGAGCATCCTTGGCGTAATAGAGATACGTGTGATGCTCTATTTCACGACGCAGCTTTTCAATGCGCGTTGCCGGATCGCTTACCACCGAGGCGGCATCCAGCGCGTCAAACATGCTCTCTTGCTCCATGAACGATCTCCGATTCCCTCGCTCTGTCCTGGTTTTTCGCGTGCTTATGATACACGCACAGACAAGGCGATGCGCCCGGACACGCCATTCGTCACAGAGGAACCCGATTCAGCGTCGCGTCCATGTCTTCTTCGGTTATTTCCCCGTTTTCCACCAAATCGCTCAGGTATTGCTCGAAATAATCTCGCGGGGCAAACCCTTGCGCATCAAGGGCTTCGACATCTGCGCCGGCATCGATAAGAAGGGCGGCCACATCCACCGTGTAGTCGACACGGGCATACGCATTTGACGAATCGGGGCTCCAAAGACCTCTTGCCACCCAATGAAGCGGCGTCGTACCGGAGCCAGATGCGCTTGAACAGCCGGGATCGGCTCCGAATTCCAAAAGAACACGAAGAACTTCGCACGAAACGACAGGGCTTTGAACGGCGATAAGAAGAGCGCACTCTTCTTCGTCCGCATTATCAGGATCGGCGTTGGGCCTGTTGAGGTCTACGGGACGGCCCTGCTCTTCGGCATGTTCGAGCACGGCGCGAAGACACACGGCATCGTTGTAAGAAAGGGCCTCCCACACAAGGCCCTCATACGAGTTCTCCCCGGATGAAGCAAGGGAGCCCTTCGACGACGCAAGCGCATCTTGCAGCCCATCTTCGTCATGAGAGGCGATGGCGCTTACGCACGAGCTGTAATCGGACGTGAAACCGCCGGGAAGAAAAACCACCGCGAGAAAAATCAGAACGGGGATGCTTACAGCATAAAGAGCAATGGGGATGGCAACGAACCATCCGAGCTTTTCGCCCTCCGCCGCACGACGCTTGCGCCGAAGGAAGAATACGATGCTTACGACTGTCGCAGCCACGAAGCAGCCGAGCGCCACGAATCCGACAACAAGAAGAAGCGCCCCAAGCGCCATCATCGCCGAGAAAAGAAGCGTAAAACCCACGGCTTTACCTCCTGTCTGCCGCTTTTGTGCGGCAAGCAGGCTTCGTGCGAACATACGACCTGCTGCGCGACGCCCGTCGACGCCGAACGCCGCCGCAAGCGCGCCAACCCGATCGACCTGCAAACGCGCCTTATGCGAAATCCCTTGCGCTGCAGGCACGTCGCCTCGCACGACCTACCAGAGCGTGTTGGTGCGGTCGCGCCCGATGGGAAGGCTGAAGACAATCATATCAACAGCATGAACGCAAGCAAACAAGCCGATAAAGATGCCCAGATAAGCGGGCCATATGCACAACAGAATTCCCAAGATGATTTCTGCAGCACCGGATATCCCCAAGAGGCCGCCCATGCCCGCGCCCACCGCGAAGAACCGCCGCGCGGCCACAAGCTGAACAACGCCGAAAAGAACGGCGCCCAGGCCGAGCATCCACCCAATGAATGCAACGCCCAGCATAGGGAAAAAGAGCAGCACCGCCCCGAAAACCATGAGCATGATGGCAAAGAAGAAGCTCCAGCCGCTCTGCTCGAAAAGCGTATTGCGGGAACGAAGGTAGGACATCAGATTGATAACGCCCGAAACAACGATCAGCACGGCCGCCAGGACGTTAAACCCCATGAGAACCTCAAGCGGGCAGAAAACGCAGACCAGACCAAAAACAAGGAGCAGCACGCCCGAAAGCAGCTGCATCCAGTTCACCGATCCACCACTGCGGCCGGGTCGGAATTCGTCGCGCGAATCCATGAGCTCAATAGGAATATTGCTCATTTCAGTTTCCTTCTTTCTGAAGCTTGCGCACAAGCGCCGAAACGGCCGGAGCAAGATGGCTCAAGACGTCTTCGGCAGTCACGCAGGTCTCCCCCAGATCGACCGACGCCAAAACTCCTGCGCGAGCATGGACGAACGTCCCAGCAACACAGGCGTCGTACGCGCTGACCCCCTGCGCCAGCAAAGCCCCTATTACTCCCGCAAGAATATCACCGGTTCCCGCCTTGGCAAGAGCAGGCGTTCCTTGATACAAAGCCGAAACGTCGCGGTCGCTTTCTTCGTCACCCGATGCAATGAAGGTGTCAGGGCCCTTGAGCACGCACACGACGCCGAAAGCCCGAGAGAGTGCGAGCGCCATTTCCTGAGGAGTGGAATTGCCCACCAGCGCACGGGCTCCTCGTGCCGCAAATTCCTTGGCATCCCGCGCAGATCCCAAAACTCCGCGCGAAGCCGTCTGTTCAAGGGCAAACTGCTCGTGAAGAACCTGCAGCATTCGAAGCGCCTCGCCTCCATGAGGGGTCACTACTGTAGGAAGTCCTTCGATGAAACGCTTTTTCAAAGCCGCCATGCCCGATGGCATGGCGAGCGCCGCAAGCCCTCCGCCGTCCACAAGTACGGGAGCGTCGGTGGACTCGAGCACATCCACCACCAAACGCAGTTCCTCCTGGGTGCCCTTCATGCCGCAGCCGACGACCGTCGCGCGCGGATGGCGCTCGTCTTGATTGTGGGGAGTGCTTGCATAATCACCTGCAGGAAGCGTTACCACCGAAGGCTGCACCGCATGAAGAATGCGGGCCGCCTCTTCACCCACATACGCCCTAACGTAGCCTGCGCCCATCCTGTTCGCCGCCGAGACCGCAAGAATCGCGGCCCCCACAAAAGCCTCGCTCCCCACCACAAGCTCGCACACGCCGCGCGTGTACTTGTTGTCGTCGAGGCGGGGGAAGGGCAAAGCCCGCGCTGCCTTTTTCGACGTGATCGACTTCATGATGCGCACCTTTCGCTCATTGCCCGTGGATCTCGTCCGCTTTATGCGCCGTTGTGCTGCTAAGGTCGTCGAGCATGCCTCGCATCTCTTTGAACTGCTGGGCGAGTTCGGCCTTGACATCGCGTCGGCGCTCGCGCTCCGCCTGGGAAGCCTCGGTAATGGCAACAGCGTTGGCCACGGCAACGCTGTGCGTATAGGTAAGAGAGAGGGGGATATCGAGAACGCCCTGGTCTTTCGCTCTTGCCGCCGCTTGTCCGTGCAAGGCAACGGTGGGCTTTCCCCGGCTATCGCGCACGACTTCGACATCGGTCATGCGCATGCCGTCTACGAGAATGCCCGTGCCAAGCGCCTTGCATACCGCCTCTTTGGCCGCGAAGCGCGCAGCGTAATGCGTTGTGGGATTCGCCTTGGAATCGCAATAGGCGCGCTCGGCCTCGGTGAAAACCTTCGCGGCAAACGAGGGCGTACGTTCCATCACGCGACGCATGCGCGCGATTTCTACGATATCAACACCAAGGCCGACCGTCATAAGCATTCCTTTCGTCTTTTCGCCATTGTACTCCAGACGAAAGGGGCGACCTGCAAAAACGGGCGAAAAGTACCTCCCTGAAAACTATTCCACGGTCACGCTTTTCGCGAGGTTGCGGGGCTGGTCCACATCGCAACCGCGCGCAAGGGCGATAAAGCGGGCGAACAGCTGCAGAGGAACGCTCGCCGTGATGGCGCTGAAGCAGTCGCGGACTTTCGGTATGTACATCACGTAGTCAGCGTGCTTCTTGATTTCTTCGTCCCCTTCGGTGGCAAGGGCAACGATGAGCGCGCCGCGCGCCTTGCACTCCTGGACGTTGGATATGACCTTGTCGTACGTGGGGCTTTTCGTCGCAACCACAATTACCGGGAAGCCCTCGTCAAGCAGAGCGATCGGCCCATGCTTCATCTCTCCCGCCGCATAGGCTTCGGCGTGAAGGTAGCTGATCTCCTTGAGTTTCAAAGCCCCTTCGTAGCAGATGGTGGAACCTATGCCTCGCCCGATGAAAAGGGCGTTGTCGGCGTCCTTGCACGCAAGCGCCGCTTCTTCAATGGCGCTCGTATCCGACAGAATCTGCTCGATCTGTTGGGCGGTATCCGCCATTTCGCGGAACAACATGCGAATCTGGGCCGTAGTCAGGCCGCCACGAAGCTGGCCGAGCAGCATGGCGAGTAGCGTCAATGCCGCAACCTGGCCGAGGAAGCTCTTCGTGGCCGCCACGGATATCTCTTTATTCGCCTTGATATAGATAACACCATCGCTTTCTCGGGCAACCGGGCTTCCCACCACGTTCGTCACGCCGAAAACCTTCGCGCCTTTGATGCGCGCGTCGCGAATGGCTGCAAGCGTATCGGCGGTTTCGCCAGACTGAGACACAGCAACCACCAGCGTGGACGGCGTGATGATGGGATTGCGATAGCGAAACTCGCTTGCCACCTCCACCTCGCACGGAATACGGCTCCACGCCTCTATGAGGTTCTTGGCGATAAGGCCCGCATGATAGCTCGTTCCGCATGCGATGATGTACACGCGGTCAATCGCGGCAAGTTCGTCATAGTTCAAAGACAGCTCGTCGAACTGAAGATGGCCGTTGACCATGCGGCCCGCCAAGGTGTCGCGAATGGTGCGCGGTTCTTCGTGAATTTCCTTGAGCATGAAATCGGGGAAACCGCCCTTTTCCGCTGCGTCGATATCCCAATCGACATGCGTGACTTCTGGGTCTGCGCTGCATCCTTCGGCATCGAAATACTCGATGACGCTCTCCCCGCCCTCGCACGTCAGCTTAGCGAACATGCCGTCCTCAAGCACGACGACATCGCGCGTCTGGTCGATAAGGGCAACGATATCGCTGGCCACAAGCGCGCCATTCGGTCCTTTGCCTACCACGATGGGGGAGTCTTTGCGGGCGCACACGACAACCCCTGGCTCGGACTCGCACACAACGGCGAGGCCGTATGCGCCAGCAAGTCTGTTCGTCGCCGCCTGCACCGCTGCGAGAAGGTCTCCGTCGTAAGCCTCCTCGACAAGATGGGCCACCACTTCGGTATCGGTCTCGCTTGAAAAGATATGGCCTCGGCCGATGAGCTCTTCTTTCAAGCTGGCGAAGTTCTCAATGATGCCGTTGTGAACAACCGCAATATCGTTCGCGCATCCCGTGTGCGGATGGGCGTTGCGCTCGCTCGGCTTGCCGTGCGTCGCCCATCGCGTGTGACCGATGCCGCAAACGCCCTGTATGTCCATGGACTCAACCATGGCCTCGAGGCCAGCAACTTTACCGACCTTGTGCTTGACGTTGAGCCCGGCTTCGGTTTGCACGGCAATACCGGCAGAATCGTAACCGCGATACTCCATGCGCCTCAAACCGCGAAGAAGAATCTCCTTCGCTTGCAACGTGCCCGTATATCCGATGATTCCGCACATAACGAATCCTTCCGCAAATCAAGCCCGCGAGCTAACGTTCGAAAAAACGAACGCGGAGAGTTTAGAGCTTCGCTAAAACACTCGGAAATTCGCAGCGGCAAGCGGCGCGATGAAGCGGATTCTCGGCACGAAAAAGGGATTTTATGGTTCCTTTATGCATAACTGCAATCAATACCATTCCATTTATACATAAAGACATTGCACAGTGCGGCAGAGGCTCGAAAAACTGCTAGGCAAACGAAAACCCGGACAAAGAAAAAGCCGCATCGAACCAGGCGATGCGGCTTGGGCTTTGCCGAAATAAAATGCGACACTTAGGCGTTTGCCAGCGGAGAAGGAACGCTGTATACGCGAGCGGCGTATTCCCTGTCGAGGTCATAAAGAGCCTTAGCATCGGAGCCGAACAGGCGCATCTTGGTGACCATCTCGTCCGCGTTGGCCTCTTCTTCCATCTGCTCATCGATGAACCAATCCAAAAACTTCATGCAGCGATAGTCTTTTGCCTCGACCGCAGCCGCATAGATGTCGTTGATGAGTGCGGTGACATATTTCTCGTGCTCAAGGGCGGCCTCAAGCGGACCCATGAAATCCGTGAAAGTCTTGTCGGGCTGAGCGATGGCGCTAAGCTTCAGCTTCTGGCCGTTGTCGTGCAGATAGTTACGGAAGATAAGCGCGTGATCGCGCTCTTCTGCAGCCTGGATCATGTAGTAGTTCGCGTATCCGGAAAGACCCTCTTCATCGTAGTGGTCGGCGAACGACATGTACAGGTATGCGCTGTACAGTTCGGCGTTGATCTGCTGATTGATGAGCTCGTACACCTTTTGATCCATGGTGCGATTCCTTCCTTCTGCAGGCCGTTCGGCCCCATCGTCCAACAGGTGTATTGTACGATGCGACGCAGGCCAAACCGCAAGCATCAAAAAATCAGCATGGAGAAACAGGGCTTTCGTCCCCTGTCAAGACATGTTTCGCCCGGCGGCCGCAGAAACCCCGCAAGCATCGAAGTAGACGCGATACGAGGACGTCTTCAGTCTGGCTATTCGATGATCTGCGCGCCTATACCGATCAGCCCGGGCCCGGTATGAACGACAAGCGCGGGAGAAATCTGCTCGAACAAGATTTCCTCGGCGTTCGGCAAGGCCTCCTTGGCCTTCTCCAGCAAAGCGCGAGCCTCCTCCTCCGCGCCGCCATGCACCACCGCGAAACGATACCTCGATGCGCTGCCCACGTGCTTCTTCGCCAGCGCAAGGGCCTTCTTCAGCGAAGCCTTGCGTCCGTGGGCCTTCGCGATGGGCACATACACGCCCTCTTCGTTGCACGTAATAACGGGTCTGATATCGAGCGTCGAGCCGAGCGAGTACGTAACCTTGCCGATGCGCCCGCCCTTGTAGAGGTATTCAAGAGTATCCACGCAGAAGAAGGCGCATGTCGATTCGGCATAACGACGGGCCCCGCGAACGACCTCGTCGAACGAGAACCCCTGCTGCACCATGCGAGCAACCGCAATCGCCGTCAGACCCGACCCAAGCCCGATGTTCTTTGTGTCGATAACCTCAACATGGAGATTCGGATACCCCGTGGCAACGCTCTTGAACAGGTCGTGCGTTGCGGAAAGCCCAGACGAGATGGACACGACAACAACATGCGTCACGCCCGCCGCAACGAATTCGTCGAACGCTTCCGCCACATCCGACGGAGAAGGGGTGGACGTCTTCGGGATTTCTTCGGCGAAACGCGCGTATACCTCATCGGGCTGAATATCCACTCGATCGCGATACGCCGCATCGCGATAGTTGATATGCAGGGCAATGACGCGTATCCCCAGCTCTTGCGCAAGGCTCGGGGGAACGTCGGAGCACGAATCCGTCAACACCGCGATTTTTTGCATAGTATCCATGTTGTCCTTATCTGCAGTCTATCTAGTTTTTAATACTAGATTATGTGTTAGCCTATATTGTGTCAAGCAATGTGGATTTTAGAAGAAGCGAGGCATACGCGCCCAATGCGGCAGCTGAAACCGACGAAGCATTGGTAAGCTTGCCTCCATGAAAGACGCCATGAACACTGCACACGAAACACAACGAAGCGCCGACACGCATCCTGCAAAAGCTCGGCGTGCTCGCCCACACAACAGCGAGGAAGAACGGCTCTTCGTTGCACACATCGACGAGCTTCATATCCCACGCTATGAAGAATTGCCCGACATAGAGCTTTATATGGACCAGGTTCTCACCTACACCGACAATCAGCTTCGCCCCCTGTTTCCCAGGGAAGAAAAGATTCTGACCTCGTCCATGGTGAATAACTACGTCAAGCAAAAGCTCATTCCCACGCCTCTGCACAAGCGTTACGGCCGCGAGCACCTTGCCCTGCTCATTTTCGTCTGTCTCATGAAACGAACCGTGCCCATCTCGGACATCCAGCGGCTTTTCGCCATCCAGAGCGCAACCTATCCCGTACAACGCGCCTACGACTTCTTCTGCACCGCCGTGGAGGAAAGCCTGCGCGCGCTTTTCAGCGGATCGGTTCGCGCGGATGCCCTCGGCGAGTGGGAGCTTGAAAAGCCCCGCGGATTCGCTTTCGCCCTTTCGTTTGCAAACGGCAGCGAGCTCACGCCTGCGCAAAGGCTTGTCATCTCCGCCGCAACAGCAACGGCAAACAAGATTTATATAGAGAAATGCCTCGAATTCATGGAGCTCGACCTTGGCGAGGATGAGCAATGGTAGACCGCGAAAAACGCAGCGAAAACAGCGTCGACAAGACGGTCGAACGCACCTATGAGCGGCTGGGAAAGCGCATTCGCGATCGGTTTTCGGACAAAGCCGTCGCGCGAGACATCGTCACGCTGGGAGGGATGACGGAAATATACTGCGCGGATCATCACGACCCTTCCGAGCGAGTCCCCTTCGAAAGCGAGGCGACGAAAGCAGGGGTGTATCCTACGCGCAAAATCCCGTCTCTATGCCCCAGCTGCGCGGCGCATCTGCGCTACGGAGAAACTCGCCGCGCGTTATGCAGACGAGAACCTCGCCCCTCGTGCAAGACGTGCGCCAACCACTGCTACGAGTCCGAAGAGGCGGCATGGCAGCGCATGGCCATGGCTTACGCAGGACCGCGCGCCCTGTTTCGCGGGCATGCTATCGAAGCGGTGCGGCACCTTATTCAAACGAGACTGAGATAGGCGAGCTTTCTTGCCGTGCCGGATGCGGACGTTTCTTTCGCATCTCGCAGCCCCATACGGCATTGCTCTGCGGCCCTTCGTCGCATCGCGCCACGATCCTAACCTAGGGCAACATCGAGCACCATCATGGTGAGAAAGCCCAGCATAACACCGGCGGTTCCCCAGTTGGAATGCCTGCTCAAGTGCGCCTCGGGTATAAGTTCCTCAACCACGACGAACATCATCGCGCCAGCCGAGAAGGCGAGCATCCAGGGCATGTACGGCGTTATGAGGCCCACGCCAAGAACGACAAGGCAGCCGAACACCGGTTCGGCCAGTCCCGAAAGGGCGCCCATGACAAACGCCTTCGGCCTGCTCATGCCCTCCTGGACAAGCGGCAACGACACCGCAGCACCTTCGGGAATATTCTGTATGCCGATGCCAAGAGCAAGGGCCGTGGCCATGCTCGTCAACGTCGGGTCTCCGCCGGCCTGCGCTGCCATGGCGAAAAGCAAACCGACACTCATGCCCTCGGGTATGTTATGAAGCGTCACCGCAGTGAAAAGCAACGTCGAACGCCCCCAGCGAGAAGGCAGGCCCTCGGGCTTTTCTTTCCCTATGTTGAGATGAGGCAAGAGAGCGTGCAGGACGAAAAGGAACACCGCGCCCAAGACGAAGCCGCCCGCTGCGGGAATCCAGCCGATTTGACCCGCCTCCTCCGCTCGCTCAATCGCAGGAATGAGCAGACTCCACACACTCGCCGCGATCATAACGCCGGCGGCAAACCCGAGAAACAGCGTCTGGGCAACACCGCCGTGCTTGCCGCGAATGAGGAAAACTGCCGCAGCGCCGAGCGCCGTGCATGCAAAAGTGAAACCTGTACCGGCAGCAGCGCCGAGGAAAGCATCCGTCATGTTCTTCTCCCTTTCGCGCCCCTAGCTCACACCGAGGCCAAGCAGAGTACGATAATATGCAAATCGTACGACATATCGCAACGGCGACCAAGGCGAGCAATCGCAGAATCGAGGGAACCATGATAAACCAGCGCATGTTCGAACTGGGCGACGAACCTTCCGCCATCCGCGAGCTTTTTGCCTACGGGCTGGCGCGCAAGGCCGAAATAGGAGCCGAAAACGTTTTCGACTTCAGCCTTGGCAACCCGAGCGTCCCCGCTCCCCCATCCGTCAAAGAGGCAATCCTCGATATTCTCGAGCAGCCGGCCGAGCAAGTGCACGGATACACGCCCGCACAAGGCGCCATCGGCGTCCGCAAGGCCATCGCAGAATCGCTCAACCGTCGCTTCGGTACCGCATACGCTGCTGAAAACCTCTATATGACCGTTGGCGCCGCAGCGTCGATTTCGATTTCCATCAACGCTTTGGCGAATCCCGAAGACGAGTTCATCGTGGTAGCCCCGTACTTCCCCGAATACAAAGTATGGATCGAAAACGCAGGATGCTCATGCATCGAGGTTCCCGCGCGCGTTACCGATTTCCAGCTGAACATCGAGGCCATCGAGGACGCTATTACTCCTCGAACAAAGGGCGTCATCATCAATTCGCCCAACAACCCCACGGGAGCCGTGTACCCCGAATGCGACCTGGTGGAGCTCTCCAACGCGCTGCGACGCAAACAAGACGAATACGGCCATGCAATCTATCTGATTTCCGACGAGCCTTATCGTGAAATAGCATACGGCGAAACCAAAGTCCCCTTCGTGCCCGAGCTCTTCGAAAACACGCTTGTCTGCTATTCGTATTCGAAATCCCTCAGCCTTCCGGGAGAGCGCATTGGCTACGTGCTGGTGCCCCCGACGATGGAAGATTCCAAGCGCGTTTACGCGGCCGTATGCGGAGCGGGCCGCGCTCTTGGATTCGTGTGCGCGCCGGTTCTTTTCCAGTCCGTCATAGAACGCTGCGTCGACGAGCCGTGTAATAT
>JBKTHK010000060.1:0-11647 GCA_047240885.1 Slackia sp.
GACGGTCGACGATGATCTCCAGATGGAGCTCGCCCATGCCGGCGATGATGGTCTGGCCGGTCTCGTGGTTGGTGGAGACGCGGAAGGTCGGGTCCTCTTCGGCGAGCTTCTGAAGAGCGAGGCTCATCTTGTCCTGCTCAGCCTTGGTCTTGGGCTCGACGGCGATGTCGATAACCGGATCGGCGAATTCCATGGACTCGAGGATAATCGGTGCGCTCTCGTCGCAGAGGGTGTCACCCGTAGAGGTGTCCTTCAGGCCGACGACGGCAACGATATCGCCAGCGGAGCAGACGTCGATATCGATACGGTTGTTGGAGTGCATCTGCAGCAGACGGCCGATGCGCTCTTTCTTGTCCTTGCAAGCATTGCTGACGTAGGAGCCGGACTCCAAGGTGCCAGAGTACACACGCAGGTAGGTCAGCTTGCCGACGAAGGGGTCGGTCATAATCTTGAAGGCGAGAGCGGCAAAGGGAGCCTTGGGATCGCTCGGACGCTCCTCTTCCTCGTTGGTGTTGGGGTTGACGCCCTTGATGGCGGCAACGTCCGTCGGAGCAGGCATGTAGTCGACAACAGCGTCGAGAAGCTCCTGGACGCCCTTGTTCTTGTAAGAAGAACCGACGAAGACAGGATGGATCTTGCAGGCGATGGTGCCCTTGCGCAGAGCGGCCTTGATCTCGTCGACGGTAACCTCTTCGTCCATGAGGACCTTCTCCATGAGGTCGTCGTCGCAGTCAGCGGCGGCGTCGAGGAGTTCCTGATGGCGCAGAGCAGCCTCTTCGACGAACTCAGCGGGAATCTCGGGGAGCTGCTCGGGATAGGTCATGCCCTTCTCGTCAGCCTTGAAGTCCCATGCGGTCATGTCGACGAGGTCGATGAGACCCCAGAAGTTGTCCTCAGCGCCCATGGGCATCTGAGCGGCGATCGCGGGAGCACCGAGGCGTTCTTTCATGGTATCAATCGCATGGAAGAAGTCGGCACCCACGCGGTCGTACTTGTTGATGTAGGCGATGCGAGGAACGCCGTAGCGGTCGCCTGACGCCAAACGGTCTCGGACTGGGGCTGAACGCCTGCGACTGCGTCGAAGACTGCGACAGCGCCGTCGAGAACACGAAGGGAACGCTCGACCTCAGCGGTGAAGTCGACGTGGCCCGGGGTGTCGATGATCTGGAAGCGGTACTCGACATCGTCCTTCTTCCAGAAGCACGTGGTAGCAGCGGAGGTGATAGTTACACCGCGCTCCTGCTCCTGAACCATCCAGTCCATGGTGGCAGCGCCCTCATGAACCTCACCGATCTTATGGGTTTTACCCGTGTAGTAGAGAATACGCTCGGTCGTGGTGGTTTTGCCCGCGTCAATGTGGGCCATAATGCCGATGTTACGCGTATTCTTCAAAGCGTTGGATTTAGCCATGGTAGTAAATCCCTTCCCTACCAGCGATAGTGCGAGAACGCACGGTTGGACTCGGCCATCTTGTAGAGGTCCTCACGCTTCTTGACAGAAGCACCAGTGTTCTCGGCGGCATCCATGATTTCGGCAGCAAGACGCTGAGCCATGGTGTGCTCTTTGCGCTTGCGGGAGAAGTCGACGATCCAACGGATGGCGAGCGTGGTGGCACGACGGGGGTTGACTTCCATCGGGACCTGGTAGGTTGCGCCGCCGACACGCTTCGGCTTGACCTCGAGGGTCGGGCGGACGTTGTCCATGGCCTTCTTGAACACGGCCAGCGGGTCGCCGCCGGTCTTCTGCTCCACGATGGCGAACGCACCGTAGACGATGCCCTCGGCGGTGGCCTTCTTGCCATCGAGGAGGACCTTGTTGATCAGCTGCGTGACCAAACGGTTGTTGTACACGGCGTCCGGCTGAACTTCACGACGGACTGCTGCTGCACGACGCGGCATAATAATGCTCCTTCATGTTCTGTGCGCGCTTCGGGGCGTTTGCCCATTAGGTTTATCTAGAACCCGCGCGGCTTAATCCTACTTATTTGGGGCGCTTTGCGCCGTAGCGGCTACGAGCCTGCATGCGGTTGTTGACTGCTGCGCAGTCGAGAGCCGCACGGATAATCTTGTAGCGAACACCGGGGAGGTCCTTAACACGACCGCCGCGGATGAGCACAATGGAATGCTCATGGAGGTTGTGGCCGATACCCGGGATGTACGCGGTAACTTCCATGCCGTTGACCAAACGGACACGAGCGACCACGCAGTGCGGAGTTCGGCTTTTCGGGGTGGTGGTGTACACGCGGGTGCACACGCCACGCTTCTGGGGTTGCCCTTGAGCGCCGGGGTCTTCTTCTTATCGACTGTCTTGGCGCGGCCCTTGCGGACCAGCTGGTTAATAGTAGGCAAGTTCTTCTCCTTTAATCTTACCTGACGGATTCACGAGCCTGTTTTGACGAGGTTGGCCCTTTCCTCGGATTTGCGCGCCTCCCCTGCTCATTGCTCAACCCTGGAACAGCGGATTCGCGGTCATCCTGCCTTCGGTCACGCAGCATACGCACACGAAAGCATATGCATCCTTTCAGACGCAGGTTGGAACTTTAGCATCGCAGGCATAGGGTGTCAAACGCCACGCGTCCGGGCGTATCTAGACTTCATAATAATTAAAATACCTGGTCGTATGCTTTTTATTTAGCTATTTGGATATATGTGACTGCTATTTTTACGAAAAAACTTGCAAAGATATTCTTCATATGCGCTACGTATAGCTCTTTGCAATAAAAAATCCCGCCGGCTTCGCGAAGAGCTCCTCTGATATAGCTGCATCCAGAGAAACCCCGCGAAACCGGCGGGCCGTTTTACATCTAAACCCGTTGAGCGACGAACGCGCAAATCCCGGAAAAGACCCGCTACTTCTCGATCAGGACGGGGCATTCCGCATTGCGCAAAACCGCATAGCTCACAGACCCGAGCATGCCGGCGACGGCATTCAGGCCGCGGCAACCCATGACGATAAGATCGACGCCGTTGTCCCTTGCAAAATCGAGAATAGCCTTACTGGGCTTGCCCTGACCGACGGCGATATCGAACCTTGTGTTGTCAACAAGATGCTCCCCGAACTCTTTGACCAGACTCTTCTTGAGGGACCCGCGCTCGTAATCGAGATAATCCTGCTGCATGCTGGCCAACTCTTCGGGAGAAACACGGCGAACCCCCGAAACCGTCTCGGCCGCGAGAAACTGAGACGACTCGAACTCGGGCACAGGCGACGCGAAAAACGCCGTGACGCGTGCCTCGGGGTTTTCGGCCGCAAACTCAAGCGCCGTAAACATAGCGTGTTTTGCCGATTCGGAGTGATCGTACGGAACAAGAATATTGCTGTACTTCATAGGAGCCCCTTTCAACAATCCTCCCTTGTACGCCTTCATTCTACCAGGTACCTCGTTCGGTTTACGACCAATGCCGCAACGGCGCTGAATGGCTCCTTTGCGGCATTGGTCGTAAGAGCGAAAAGCAACCACGCCGCCATAGCCAACGTGGACCTGGGCGATTTTCGCACCAATGGATGCAACACTCCCCCTCTTTTCGAAATCGCACGCGACCGCCGCATCGGAAAACAGACAAAAGAGGCTGCGAGCATTCGTCGCAGCCTCTTCGTTATTGGCATGACATTTGTTGCGGCAAAATCCTCACCGCCGCAGGAAACCGTGCCCTATTTGGCGCTCAGCTCCGCAGCTTTCTCGCTCTGGTCGTAGCCGATGCCCAACTTGGTTTCGTCGGAGGCGTTGAACAGCTCTACGTGCTCTTCGCTCTCCTCGATGCCCTTCTTGCGAACATAACCGCTCATGAACAGCGACAAAGCGCCGTCGCCCGTGACGTTGCAGGCGGTGCCGAAGCTATCCTGCAGCGCGAAGATGGTAAGCACCAGCGCCGTGCCCGTGGCGTCGAAGCCGAGCACGCCCGTGATAAGGCCGAGCGATGCCATGACCGTGCCACCGGGAACGCCGGGTGCGCCGATGGCGAACACGCCCAGAAGCAGGCAGAACAAAATCATAGTGCCCATGCTAGGCATGGCGCCATACAGCATCTGGGAAATGGTCATGACGAAGAACACCTCGGTCAAAACCGAACCGCACAGATGGATGTTGGCAAACAGAGGGATGCCGAAGCTCACCATATCGCGGCGCAACGGCGGAACGGCCTTGTTGGCGCACTGCAGAGCAACGGCAAGCGTTGCGGCGGAAGACATGGTTCCCACAGCCGTCATGTACGCCGGGCCGTAGTGCCTAATGACCTTCAGCGGGTTCTTGCCCGCATACGCACCGGCGATTCCGTACAACACGGCGAGCCAGATGTAGTGACCCACGATGACGATAAGCACGACGACCAAAAACACCGGCAGCTGCTTGGTGATGGTTCCTGTAAGCCAGCGCGCAAAACGTGGTGGCGATGAAGAACGGCAACAGCGGAATGACAATGCGCGTGACAATAGAGAGCACGATGCGCTGGAACTCGTCAAGCAGGTGTGCGATGGAGTCCGCCTTCGCCCAAACGCAGGCAAGACCCAGAAGCACGGACAGAACGAGCGCGCTCATGACCGGCATGATCTGAGGGATGTCAAGCTGGAAAACAACCTCGGGAAGCTCTTTGAGACCCTCCACCGACGTGGCGATCGAGAGATTAGGAATGATCGCATAACCGGAAAACATCGAGAAGAATGCGGCGCCAATCGAAGAGATATAGGCAAGCAGCACAGCCACGCCAAGAATGCGCGACACGTTTTTTCCGAGTTTGGTAATCGACGGCGCGATGAACCCGATGATGATCAGGGGCACGCAGAACGTGATGAGCTGCCCGAGCACATACTTGATGGTAACCACGACGTTCATGACCGCCTCGTTCGCAACGAGGCCTACAAGAATGCCGATAACGACGGACACCAGCAAGATGAAGGGCAGGCTGGTAAAAATCTTCTTCATATCAGCGGCTTTCCTTCGATCGAGGCTTGCAATATGGTCGAATACTTTACCATGAGAAAGCGTCCCCGCAAGCCCCGATATCGCGAACGTCGCAGGAGGCAGACCGAAGGAGAGTCCACGCCCCCAAGCGCGCACTTGAGCCTTGCCACGTCAACGGCATGCGCCTCGCAATCGCGAGGGCATCCGGAGCGAAAAACCGAAGGACGCCCTACGACTGCGCCTTGAACGCGTACATGGCGATGGACTGATTCGCCAGCACATCGGCATCCCACGTCACCGACGAATTCGCATTAGAATACGGGTCGTGTATCTTGACGGACCCGTCCGAAGCCTCACCCGTGGCCACAAAGAAATGACCTGCCGTCGTGAAATCACCCGGACCCACGTTGACGATGACGACGTAGCCGCTCTCCAAATACGTCAGAAGCGACGCTGAACTGGGTGCGAAGAATTCGCATTGCAGACCGAGGCTTGGCGCCATGTCCGTCAGAAACGATCCGATGGTTCCCTCGTCATCCGCCGCATAGCCATTCTGCGTTGCCAGTTCTGCCATATCCGCCGGCGTCTTGTCGGTCTTGCCCGTCAGCCCCATATACACCATGGAAAGAGACGTGGGGCAACACCCCGTGCTCCCGAACGGCCCTGCGCAGTATTCGACATACCCCCAGCGCTCATCCCACTGGAAAAGCAGCGGAATGCTGCCCTTGGAAACCTGCTCCTCGTACGGTTTTCCAGAAGATGCAGGATACGAATCGAGAAGCGACGCCACGAAATCCACCGCATCGGGTTCTTGAGCCACAAGTTGCAGTAGTTTCGTCGCACGCTCTTCACCGAAGGCATCCACGTATTGCTGCCTCTTGTTCACAATGAAAACAATGCGGGAATCGGATGCCTGAGCGGTAAGAGAATCAACGTCTTCCTGCGGCAAATCGGCAGGAAGAAGCGAAAGGTCAGCCTGCTCGGGCTCGGGAGCGGGCTCTTCGTTGTGCGTAGGCTGGCCAGCATCTGCCTCGATGGGATCGGACGCGTTCTCACGAGCGCACGAATGCTCTATCGCATTGACTCCCGCGAACAACGCCACAAGAAAAAGAACGCCTGCAGCTATGACCAACGGACGGGGAATATGAATCACCCGCGCATTGGAAGAAGCCGCGCTCGGACGGGCATTGCGCGCCGAAGACCGGGACGACCCCGCTTTTCGCGCGCCGTCCCCGTTGCCCGAAGACGCGTCGGAACGCGCACGACGGCGTTCAAGCCGCTGGCGCGCCGCCTCTCGGGAATCGTCAATGCTATCGTTTTTGACACGTTTCGACACCATGGTGGTTTCGCCTTTTCGGCCTAGAGGCTTCGCGCCTTGTCCACCGTCGCGATAAGGGCTTCGGTGACAGACGAGCGGAACCCGCACGCCTCAAGCGTGCGCACGCCTTCGATCGTGGTGCCGCCGGGAGAACAGACGGCGTCTTTCAGTGCGCCCGGATGCTGGCCGCTCTCAAGCACCATCTTGCCGGCGCCTACCACGGCTTGCGCCGCGAAGCGATACGCCTGCGCGCGCGGCATGCCCTCGAGAACGGCTGCGTCGGCCATGGCCTCAATCATCATATACACATACGCGGGAGAGCAACCCGCGGCCGCACTTGCGGCATCCATCAAGTGCTCGGGGATGCGCTCGCTCTTTCCGAAGGAATCGACGATCTCAAGCACGAGATCGGCGTCTTCGGCGGTGCAGCCCTCTCCGATAACGACCGAGGTCATGCCCTCTCCCACCGCGGCGGGCGTGTTGGGCATCAGGCGCACGACCTTCGCAAGGCCAGAAGCGTCAGAGAGCCAAGCGAGGGTCTTGCCAGGGGCGATGGAAACAAGCACGGTCTCCGAGGAGAAATGAGGAGCCGCCTCCGCAATCACGGATTCATACATCTGCGGCTTTACTGCCAGAAAGACGACGGACGCCTTGCAGGCTTCGGCGTTATCGAGCGTCACATCGATGTCGAAGCGTTCATGCGCAGCGTCGATGGTGGCCTGTGTGCGAGCCGACGCGATAATCTCGCCCGGAGCGACGATACCCTTTGCGAGAATGCCCCCGATAATGGCACGCGCCATGTTTCCGCAACCGAGAAAACCAATCTTATGCATTGCGAATCCCTCTCCCTCGCTCGCCGAAGCCTCTCTTCCCTCGAAGCAAACTCGAGCAACAACCGTTTCAATTGGCCTGTAGCATACTATGGCAAACGACAACGAGCGGACTTTTCGCAAAGCAGCGTAGAAATTCCACCGAGCAAACGGCGGTGCAGCAACCGCGTCTGAACGTCCTTTTCGCCCCGAGCGCGGCGGCAGCTTCGGCGCGCAACACGACGCAAAAGAACCAGGACGAAGAAAACCTCGACGCGAGCGCCCCGTTTCTGGATATCCAGGAAACGGAGCGACTCGACGATCGGGGTCTTCGAGTTTTCAGCAATACGCGCGCAGCCTCTCTCGAGCTACGTGCATCGCCGGAAAGCCTACGCGAGCGCAGGACGGCCGTTTAGAGAGCCAAAATAGGAGCAGCAACCTGCTTCTTGCGGGAAAGCACGCCCGGCATCCAAACACTTTTGCCCGTGACATCGATGCCGAAAGCCCTGTTCACGAAATCGGTATCGCCCTCGACAATGAACTGGCTGCCCTCAGCGAGAATATCCGTGGCGAAGAAGAGCACGAACTGATAGTCCTTCTCGGCGACAAGCTCTTTGATCGTTGCGCGGATTTCGTCTTCGCGATTGAGCACAGCCTGCAAATCGACGGTTTCGAACTGGCCAATGTAGACCTTGTTGCCGTTGGAGAGTTCGAACTCCTTGGCGTCGGCGTTGACCATCTTGTGGATGGGCAGCTCCGCCGGATTGGAGCGGCATTTGAAGATTTCCATGCCGTATTCGACCGGATCGACGCCCACGTATTCGGCCGTCTTCGCGATAATCGCGCGGTCGAAATCGGTGGTGGTGGGAGATTTCATGATGACGGTGTCGGTCAGCATGGCGCCCAGAAGCAGAGCGGCGATGTTCTTCGGCAGCTCCACGCCCTGAATCTCGAATTCGCGCGCGACCACGGCAGCGCTGGAACCGACGGGCATGACGTTGACGCGAAGCGGCTGCGCGGTCACAAGGCCGCCCAGGCGATGATGATCGACGATTTCGACGATTTCAGCATTCTCGATGCCATCAGCAGACTGCAACGCCTCGTTGTGGTCGACCAGAATGACCTTATCGCCTTCGCCGACAGACTCGATCGACAGGGAGCCTCGATGCCATGCTCTTCGAGAGCCTTAGCCGTCTCCGGCGGAAGCCGCCCAGGCGGCACGCCTCGTATACGGCGTCTTCGCCATTGGCGCGGGCGAGCTCGTTTTCAGATAGGCGTAGCCGACCGCCGCCGAAATGGCATCGTTATCGGGGTTTTATGACCGAACACCAGGATGGGCGCTGTCATGGGCGATTCCTCCTTGATTCCTTTGCATTTGCGCTCGTAATTACAACCAGACAGTGTACCATGGCAGCGACGCGCCCGGATCGAACCGTGCGCGAAGCATGCAAAAACCCGTCTCGCTCGGAAGGACGTGCGATGAAAGTTCTCGGCATTCGCGACATCATCGGCCCCATCATGATCGGCCCGTCAAGCAGCCACACCGCAGGCGCGCTGCGCATCGCGCTCATGTGCCGCCGCCTTTTGGCAGGCGAACCACGTAAGGCAACCTTCACGCTCTACGGCAGTTTCGCGCACACCTACCGAGGGCACGGCACCGACAAGGCCCTTGTGGCCGGCCTGCTTGGCATGGCCACCGACGATCTACGCATTCGCGATTCCTTCGACCTGGCGAAAAAAGCCGGGCTCGAGTTCTCCTTCGTGCCCGCTCCCAACGAGCCGTGCGAGCACCCCAACACGGTGGATATCGAAGTGACCGACGAAACCGGATCGATCACCAGCATGCGCGGCGAGAGCATCGGCGGCGGCGCGGCGGTCATCAGCCGCATCAACGGCATCGACGTGCGCTTGAGCGGCGAATACCACAGCATCGTCGTCAAGCAGCGTGACGCGAAAGGCGTGCTCGCCCACATTGCAACATGCTTGAACGTCTTCGACGTCAACATTGCCACCACGAGCCTTTTCCGAGAGCGCAAGGGCGATATCGCCTTCACCATCATGGAGACCGACGACGAAGTGGACGAGTCCATCGCCCGCGCGATCGCCAAACATCCCGACATCTACGACGTACGCATCGTCAAAAGCGACCGCGCCACCGACGCCGTGCCCCCGCAGACAACGCAGGCGAGCGCAAGACCGAAAGGGTTCGGCGCGGATCTTTCCCCCAAGGAAGCGGCCGACTTGTTCGAAAAGCTGGACTTTCCGAACGCCGCGGCCATGCTGGCCTACTGCGAGAAAGAGGGAGTCGCGATCAGCGAGGCCACTTGCCGCCGCGAGCGCTGCATGCTGGCGAGCAACGGCATCGCCGTCGACGACACGCGCAATTACCTGGCAAAGGCCCTGGAAACCATGCGAGAATCCGCAACCGGACCGCTTTGCGACCCCGTCCGCTCCATGGGAGGCCTGATCGGCGGAGAGGCGGCGGCGCTTTCCGCAATCGAGGAATCCGGCCCGTGCGGCACGCTGCTCGCCCGTGCGACCACCTACGCTATGGCCGTCCTTGAAACCAACGCCTCCATGGGCCGCATCGTGGCCGCGCCCACCGCAGATCGTCGGGCGTTTTACCGGCCATGCTTCTTGCCTGCCAGGATGTCCACGAGTTCTCCGACGAGCAGATCGTGGACGCGCTGGCGAATGCTGCGGGCATCGGATATCTCATCACGCGCAACGCCACCGTCTCCGGCGCCGAAGGCGGCTGCCAGGCGGAGGTGGGCGCAGCAAGCGCCATGGCCGCTTCGGCCGCGTGCGAACTGTTCGGCGGCACGCCGCGCCAGTGCTTCGCCGCAGCCTCGAACGCCATCGCCGGCCTTCTGGGCTTGGTGTGCGACCCCATTGCCGGATTGGTGGAGGCGCCCTGCCAGAAGCGCAACGCCACCGGTGTGGCCAATGCGCTCGTATCCGCCCAGATCGCCTTAGCAGGCATAGACAACTTAGTGGATTTCGACCAGACCGTTGACGCCATGTACAAAGTAGGACGCTCTTCCCTTCGAGCTGCGCGAAAGCGCGCTTGGCGGACTTGCGGCCGCGCCTTCCGCATGCGCGTTCTGCCAGGGATGCACGCATTAGCGCGAAACGGGATGCCGCCGAGGGCGAAGCTGTCGGCGGCATCCCGATTTTCTGTTGCATTTCCCAACACGCATCATGCGACAATGCATCGAATCTCAAGCCAAACAGCGCGGTACACGGCTACTTTAATGCGACCATGCATCATCCCTCGAATAAATCGAGAAGCTCCTGCTTGGAATGAACTCCGAGCTTCTGGTAGATATGCTTCACATGGGTTGCAACGGTATTCTTCGACAAAACCAGTTCCTCACGGATATAGGGCTGCGAGCGACCTTTCGCGAGATATCCAAGAACTTCCGACTCCCTTGCAGAAAGACCTTTTTCGGCAGAAAGTTCGGCAACCCTCTCCTCCGTTAACAGCGCGCCCGGATTCTCGTCCTTTCGCACATCATCTTCCTCGTGCAGCACGATCGCATCGAGGCAACGTATCCCGTAGGTGCCAAAGCCATAGCCAGCGAAAGCAGGCACACAAGAACCAGCGACAGGGCCCACATCTCGCAAACGCCCGACAAAATGAAATCTTCTGCTTTCGCACCTGTGAGATTGCCCAGCAAGATGCCCAACTGAATGAACCCTTGACTCACGCCGACAACGAAAGCCGCCGCGAAAGGCCCGCGTCGCGCCATCCCGAGAAAATGCAGCATCACAACCACCTGTAAAACTGCATCAGCGATGGAAATCACAACGGAAAGCACGGTTTCGGGCAGCACTCCGTCAAACGAAGCAGCGGCGATGCCGATCATCATAAGAGGCGACAGCCATCGAAACAGCACCGTCATATCGATACGCGAAGAGAAAAAGATGAACCAGACAGCCAGACAGAGGCCAGATACGGACCCGACAAGCGTCGATGCATCGAAGCCATACGCTTCTTGAAAGGCGCTTTCGGGCGAGCCGAGCGCGGAGAAAAATCCGATTACGAAATACGCGACGCATACAAGAAGGCAGAAACGAAGCAGCTCTCCTGTCGTCTTTTTCCTTCCGACGGCTTTCGACCGACCCGCATGCACAGCGGTCGATCCGTACGAAAACAAGCGAACACCGCATGCTTCCGCCCGTTTTTCGCTTCGGCCGCACTCCCCCGAACTGTCCGACGCATCGCCATACGTCAAAACCAGGCACACCGCAGAAAAAATCGGCAAGGCCGAAACCCCGACAACAGCAACGATTCCCTCAATATAAGGAAACACGAACGAGCAAGCCAGCATGACGCCCGACGCAGCGGGAATGGCCACCTCGGCCCGTTCAGCATCGATGCGAAAAAGGGCATCGCTCCATAAGACGATTAACAAAGCACTTCCCACACCGGTGGCTATACCCGACAAGACCCCAACGGCCGCCCAGTCGCCCGCCATCGCCGAAGCGAACGTGCCGCACGCCATAAGCGCCGCAGCGATAAAAGGAAGGTTTTTATGATTCGACAGGTCGCGAAAACGAAAAAAGAACCCGAAGGCAAAAAGGCAAAGCGTCACCGACGCCACAGACGCCAGCCACGAT
>JBKTHK010000061.1:0-11622 GCA_047240885.1 Slackia sp.
TTGCCATTCTTTCCGGCCTGAGAAAGAAGGCCTGCGCCGCCTTCGACTCCATCGAAGGAAAGGGCTCCGCTCTGCTTCGAGCCCTGACCGCGGGAGACAGGTTGAACCTCGAAGAGGACGGCCTGTACGAGGACATGAAGGCGCTCGGGCTCGCTCATATCGTGGCGGTTTCCGGCTCGCACCTTTCGGTCGTTGCGGCTTTGGTGTCGGCCTTGCTCACGCGCCTCGGCTGTTCGAAAAGGCTTCTTTCTCTGACACTATGCTTCTTCTATGCCTTCTATGCGGTCTTCACGGGTCTTTCGGCCCCCGTGATTCGCGCCGCGGTCATGGCTTCGGTGGTCGTTCTTTCCATTTGGGCGAAGAGGCGCTCGCATGCGTTGTCGGCGTTGGGGGCGTGCGTATGCGTGCTCATCGCGCTTCATCCCGAAAACGCCCTGTCGCTTTCGTTTTTCCTCTCCGCCGCATCGACGCTCGGGGTGATCGTTTTCTCCCCTTTGTTCTCCTTCTGGATGGAGAAGCTGTGCTCGGGGCGTGCCCGTGCGCTTTGCGATGCGTTCGCCCTCACGTTTGCGGCGAGCCTTCCCATATTGCCGGCAACGGTGGCGGTCTTTTCTCGTCTTCCTCTTCTTTCCCCGCTTGCCAATCTGATTGCCGCTCCGGTGTTCACGGTATTTCTTACGGGAGGGCTTCTTGCTCTTGGGTATGCGGTTGCGCCCGCTGCAGGCTGGCGGCGCTTCCATTCTCGCGCGCGGAGCCGATGTTTTTGCGCCGGGGCCGGCGGCCGCGCGGCTTTCCTGGTCTTGTATCTCGTTGCAGGGGATATGCTTGCAGTCGGTTTCATCGTCGCGTTGCGGGCTTTAGCGCGGTGGTATCCCGCGGTTGCCGCTGCGCAGGACTGTGTTTAAAGCTTGCCGGGGGCGTTGCGTATCTGGCGGTGGTGCCGTATGCGGCGAACAGGTGGTGAAGTGATGTGGGGCAGGGGGATGCGTTTTTGATACGAAGCGAAGGAGCGAGCTTGCTGGTGGATACGGGAAACCAGGAGCAGAAGCTGCTCTCGGCGCTTGCGCGGCACGGGGTCTCGTCTCTTGACGGCGTCGCTATCAGTCATCACGACGACGACCACTGCGGCTGCCTCGGCGTTTTGTCCGCGAATATCGCCGGAGACGTGCTGCTTTCCTCCGAAACCTTCGTCTGCGGCTGCGACGACTGCGCGCAGCTGCTGTCGGCTGCTCGAGATGCCGTTGGGGACGGGCGCGTGCGGGGGGTGAGCGTGGGCGATACCGTGCGCGTGGGGAAATTCACGTGCACGGTCGTCTGGCCGTATTCGTTCGAGGAGGAAGGAGGCAACGCGGACAGCCTCTGCCTTTTGGTGTCGTTCGACGCCCAGGCGGACGGCAGCCCCGAATCGAGCGTCCTTCTAACGGGCGATGCCGAGGCCGCTCAGGTGCGCTCGATGATGGACGAGGCGCATATCGGTGCGGTGGAGGTGTTCAAGGCGGGCCATCACGGAAGCAACGAGATCGACGAAGGATTCGCGGAAAGAACCGGAGCTCAGGTCGTGCTTATAAGCGCGGGCAAAGGCAACCGGTACGGGCATCCTTCTAAGGAGGCTTTGAGCGAATTCGAAGAATCAGGCGCAAGGTGTTTCGCACCGACACACAGGGGGACGTAACCTGTCGGTTCGAGGGCGATAGGGTTTCGGTGTTCGCTCAGAAGCCCTGAGGCGACCTGCGCTATACTGTGCCTATGACTGATACTAATGCTCTTTTGCCCGCATACCTCATCAACGGAGAAGATGAACTCAAGCGCGAGACCGTGCTGAAGCGTCTTCATGCCCGCATTGCGAAATTGGGGGATATCGATTTCAACCACGACGTCTTCCACGGGGAGTCGGCCTCGGGCGATGACATCGTCTCTGCCTGCAATACCGTTCCCTTCGCGAGCGATGTCCGCCTCGTGGTGGTCCATGCGGCCGATGCCCTGAAGAAATCCGACGCCGAAGCCTTGGTGCCGTATCTTTCCAGCCGTCACAAAGCACGGTGCTGTGCCTTTGGCTGCAGCTCGCGAAGAACACACACCTGCCAGGCTGAAACCGCCACGCCAAGAAGGCGATCATCGACTGCGCTGATAAATACGGCTTCCCAAGACCGTTCGCGCCATGGCGGTCACGCATGGCATCACGCTCGACGACGCGGCGGCGCAGCACTTGATCGAGCTGGTAGGGGAGAATACGGTTCATCTGGATGCCGAGCTGAAAAAGCTCGCCCTCTCCCATACGGCGGGAGGACGGCCCCTTGGCGTAGCCGAGGTCGATGCCATGGTGAGCCGCACCGCCGAGGTGAAGCCGTGGGAGTTCGTGGACGCTTTTGCCGCCCGCGACATGCGGCTTTGTATAGACCTTCTGTCGAAGATGGACAGCGCGTCTCATATGCGCTCGTCGGCATGTGCGCGACGCGCTTGCGCGAGCTTGTGACGGCGCATTCGCTCGCGGCCCGCGGGCAAAGCGGGACGAAAGCCCTTGCGACCCAGTTGAAAGTGCCCGAGTGGCGCGTGAAAAACCACATGGGCTGGGCCAGGCGATGGAAACCCTCCGAGCTGCGCCATGCGTTCTCAAGCGTTCGCGAATGCGAGCGTATGATGAAAACCGGATCGGATCCGGATGAGACGTTTCTTCGGTGGCTGCTCGATACGCTTCGTACCTGATGCAGAATATCTGGGAATTTCCTCCAATTGCAAAACTTCCCTTTGACGTGGGGAGTTGTTTCATATAAAGTATATCGTCGCTTGTGCGCCATGCGGGCCTTGTCCACATGCCCGTCGCGCCCAGTGATTCGGTGCTGCCGATGAGGGCGTACATACGTGCAAGCATGCGGCAAAAAGGCCGCGAAGCGAACAGGTTCGTCTGTTCGTTTTTGCAACTGGAGGAAAGAACTGTGGCAAACATTAAAAGTCAGAAGAAGCGTATCCTGACCGCCAGAAAGCTGCATGCGCAACCGCGCAGTCAAGTCCGAGCTGAAGACCGCCGTCCGCGCGGTCCGCGAGGCTGTTGCAGCCAAAGACGGCGTCAAGGCTTACGTTGCCGCTCAGCATGCATGCCGCCTGCTCGACAAGGCTGTTTCCAAGGGCGTCATCCACAAGAACCAGGCTGCCAACCGCAAGAGCGGCGTCATGGCTCTTGCCAACACCGTCGTGACCGCAGAAGACATCGCCGCTGCTCCTAAGCGCGAGAAGAAGATGCCGGTCGCGAAGGGCGGCACCAAGAAGGCTGCCAAGAAGGCCGAGCGTCAGGCTGCTTACGAGGCTGCTGCCAAGGAGAAGGCAGTCCGCCGCGAGGCTACCCTGAAGGCCGAGGCTGCTGCTCATGAGGCAAAGGCAAAGGCTGCCGCCGAGGCTGCTGCTGCCGAGGCTGCCGAAGAGGCCGAGGAAGCTGCTGAATAAGCATCTCGCGGTATTTCCGCACTTTTAAGGGGAAGGAGGCTCCGAGGGATCGGGGCCTCTCTTTTTATGCGGCGTCATCCAGTCCAGTGCAGCGCCAAAAAGCTGTCGGGTCGTCCACAGTACGCGTGCCGCGTCGCCGCTTCGTCGCATGCCTGTTTCCTGTTTTTTGAGGGAAGCCGCATCGAATCGGGTACCATAACAGGCGAAAACCAAGACAGGAGAACCGATGAATTACCATAATGTCAGTTTTGCTGCCGCCTACGGAACGTCGGGGCAGCTTCCGGCTTCGACGCGTCCCGAGGTCGCCTTCGTGGGTCGCTCCAATGTCGGCAAATCGTCCTTGCTCAATAAGCTTTTCAACCGCAAAAAGCTTGCCAAGGTTTCTTCGAAGCCGGGCAAGACGTCTACCATCAATTTCTTTAATGCCGAAAACTCTCATTTCGTAGACCTTCCGGGGTACGGATACGCCCAGGTCTCGAAATCCGAGAAGGTGCGTTGGGCCGAGATGATCAACGGCTATTTCGAGCAGGACCGCAATTTCACGCTCGTGGTCTCCCTGATCGACATTCGCCATCCTGCCACGTCGCTCGATGTGCAGATGGTTGAATTCCTCAAAGAGGAGGAATTGCCGTTCATGATCGTTCTCACCAAGGCGGATAAGCTAAGCAAATCGCAGATCATGCGTCAGAAGGCCGCGCTGCGAAAGCAGCTTTCTTTCGGTCCCGAGACGGAGGTCGTCGCGTGCTCTTCGGAAAGCGGACTGGGCATCGACGAGCTCAAAAAGGCTATCGAGCGCCATCTTGCCGAGGCATAAAGAGCCGTTCGTCTTCGCGCCTTGCCGTTGAAACGATACAATACGCTGTGCGCATTGCAGGATATGATGCGCACCTTAAAGACGCTATTCAATTATTCGCGTGACACCGAAGGAACGTATAGGACATCATGGCAACCGATCACTCGCTTTATCAGAAATTTCAGCATCATCGCCCATATCGACCACGGCAAGTCTACGCTTTCTGACCGTATTCTCGAACTCACGGGAACGGTTTCAGAAGCGCGACATGACAGGCTGCTCGATAGCATGGATATCGAACGAGCGCGGCATCACGATTAAAGCCAGGCCGTGCGCGTGGACTACACGTCCGACGACGGTCAGAAGTATCAGTTCAACCTGATTGACACGCCGGGTCATGTGGACTTCACCTACGAGGTTAGCCGCAGTCTTGCGGCATGCGAAGGCGCCGTGCTCGTGGTGGACGCCACCCAGGGCGTGGAAGCGCAGACGGTCGCGAACGCCATGATGGCGATGAACGCCGATCTGGAAATCATCCCGCTTATCAACAAAATCGACCTTCCCGCTGCCGAGCCCGAACGCGTGAAGGAAGAAATCGAAGACGGCCTCGCTATTCCTGCGGACGATGCCATCCTCGCCAGCGGCAAGACCGGCGCGGGCATCCCCGACCTCCTCGAGGCCGTAGTCCATATGATTCCTTCCCCCGAAGGCGATCCGAAGGCTCCCTTGCGCGCGCTTATCTTCGACTCCTACTTCGATGCCTATCGTGGTGTTGTCGCCTTGATTCGTGTCGTGGACGGCTCGATTAAAAAAGGAGACGCGGTTCGTCTGGTCAACGCGAAAACCGAGATGCAGGTCGAAGAGGTGGGCGCGCGCCGTCCCGCCGAGATTGCGCTTCCTGAGCTTTCGGTCGGCGAAGTAGGATATTTGGTCACCGGCTTGAAAGACGTATCGCAGGTCCGCGTGGGCGATACGATTACCTCCAAGGTCGGGGGCGTCGAAGAGCCGCTTCCGGGCTATCGCGAGGCCAAGCCCATGGTCTATACGGGTCTGTTCCCGATCGACGGAGACCAGTACGAGCCGTTGAAGGAGGCGCTTGAGAAGCTTTCCCTCAACGACCCCGCGCTTATCTGGGAAGCGGAGAATAGCCATGCGCTCGGCTTCGGGTTCCGCGTGGGATTCTTGGGGCTGCTTCACATGGAGGTTATCAAGGAGCGCCTCGAGCGCGAATTCGGGCTCGACCTGATCGCTACCGCCCCGAGCGTGGAATACCATGTGTACAAAACCAACGGCGACATGGTGAGTCTTCATTCCCCCCAGGATATGCCGGACCCTTCGCATATCGACCATGTTGAAGAGCCGTACCTGAAGGCGACCATCATGATTCCGCCCGACTACGTGGGTGCGGTTATGGATCTCACCGTCGCGCATCGCGGAACGTTCAAGACCATGAACTACCTGTCCACCACCACGGTGGAGATGATATGGGAGATTCCGTCGTCCGAGCTGATTTTGGATTACTTCGACCAGCTCAAAAGCCGCACGAAAGGCTACGCCAGCCTCGATTACGAGTATCTGGGCTATAAGCCGGGCGCGCTGCAGAAGCTCGATATCCTGCTTTCGGGCAAGCCGATCGACGCGCTCTCTTTCATCGTCCACAAGGACAAGGCGTACGACCGCGGCCGCGTGCTGTGCGAGAAGCTCAAGGAAATCATCCCGCAGCAGATGTTCGAGGTTCCTATTCAGGCGGCGGTCGGCGGGCGCGTTCTGTCCCGCCAGACGGTGCGCGCAAAGCGCAAGGACGTCACGGCCAAGTGCTGGCGGCACATCTCTCGCAAGCGCAAGCTGCTCGAGAAGCAGAAGGCCGGCAAGAAGCGCATGAAGGCCATCGGCAACGTAGAGGTTCCTCAGGAAGCCTTCATGGCCATCCTTAAGGTGGACGAATAGACCGGGTCTTTTTCGCGGCGGCTCCGCATGGCGCGGGGCCGCCGCTGTCGAAGGGTGCGCTTATGGAGACGAAGAAGATGTATTCCGTGGTCTTTTCTGCCACGGGGTCGACGAAGACTATTGTAAGGCGGTTTTGCCGCGCTTTCGGCATCGATGCGGAAGAGTTCGACATCACGCGCGAAAAAAGCCAGGTCAATCAAACATTCGATGCGGGCGATCTTGTGGTTTTCGGTGTTCCGTCGTACGGAGGCCGCGTTCCCGCTCCCGTGCTTGAGAAGATTGCGGCGTGCGAAGGCAACGGCGCCTGCGCGGTTTTGGTGGTTTCGTACGGCAATAGGGATATCGATGACACGCTTCTAGAGCTTGCCGATGCGGTGGAAAAGGTCGGCTTCCGCGTTGTTTCCGCGGCCGCATTCGTCGCGCAGCATTCCATCTTCGAAAGGGTTGCATCCGGCCGGCCCGATGCCGCCGATTTCGCGGACATAGACGCTTTCGCCAAAAAAACGATTGAGAAGCTCTCGTTCGCCTCTTCATGCGATGATATGTCCGCCGTGGAGGTGCCGGGCTCTCGGCCTTACCGCGAATTCGGGGGCGTGCCGTTCATTCCCGAAATCGTGGGAGCGTGCACTGCTTGCGCCCGGTGCGCTCTCGAATGTCCCGTGGTGCCATTTCCTTCGAGAATCCGAGAGTCGATCGATGCCGCCCGATGCATCTCGTGTATGCGATGCGTTGCGGTTTGCCCTCTGAAAGGACGTTCGGTGCGTGGCCTTAAATTCAAGATGGCGGCGGGCGTTTTCACGGCAAAGCATTCGAAGAGGCAAGGCTCCCGCATCTACCTCTAGGCATCCGCCGGAAAGCCGCGGTGCGGACGGGGCACCAATGGCACGGCGCGCCTCGCGGGGCGCATTTTGCTTCGTGTCGGAGCGCACGTTTCGATCGCGCTTCGCGTTCGTTTCGTGACGCGGGAAGCATTCACGGGCCCTCCGTGCGGGTGCGGTCTATAATTCCCGCGAAAGACAGCGAGAAAGAGGCGTTTATGAAGACGAACGAAACCATCAAGACGATTCTCGCGCGCCGAAGCGTGCGCTCGTTCACAGACGAGCCGATCGCGCGTGAAGACCTTGAGGCCATCGTCGCCTGCGGCCCTTGGGCTCCCAGCGGCATGAACCGGCAGGAGTGGACGTTTACCGTTGTGCCTGATCGCAAGCGCATTGCCGTTTTGGCGAGCGTCATTGGCGAGGTCCTCGGCCGGGAGGGTTATGACATGTATTGCCCCGCAGCCATCGTCATCGTCTCTCATGTCAAGGAAAGCCCATGGGGGAAGCAGGACGATTCTTGCGCCATGGAGAACATGATGCTCGCCGCTACGAGCCTCGGCATCGGCAGCGTCTGGATCAATCAGCTCGAGGGGATATGCGACGACGCTCGTATTCGTGCACAGCTCGATGCGTTCGGCATTCCCGAAGATCACGAGGTCCACGGCCTTGCGGCCCTTGGCTATGCGGCCGATGACCTCCGCGTTCCTGTTCGTAAAGACGTCATCAGATGGGTGGAATAATGCCTCACGATCCCTACAAAGCGCTCTATATCCATCTTCCGTTTTGCAAGCATCGCTGCGCGTATTGCGATTTCGCCACGCGCGCCGTCGACCGCGATAGCCCAGAAATCGGCGAGTACATAGAGCGGCTCATTCTCGATATCCGCCGCAAGGCGAAAGAAGGCGAGCTTTCCGCGATAGAGACCGTCTACCTCGGCGGCGGAACTCCTTCCTATATCGGCTCGAAGCATCTTTCGAACCTGCTGTACACGCTCGGGGTTTCCATGGACTTGACGCCCGATGTGGAATGCTCCATGGAGGCGAATCCTGAAAGCATCACGCCCGAGCTCGTCCGAGACATCTATGCGTTGGGCGTCAACCGCCTTTCCATCGGCGTGCAGAGCTTCGACGACGGTCTGCTCAAGACGCTTGACCGCGTGCATGACGGGGCGCGTGCCGAAGAGGCCGTTCGCATGGCTCAGGAGCGTTTCGAAAACGTCTCGGTCGATTTGATGTGCGGCATACCGGGGCAGACGCCCGAGATGTTCCTCGAAAGCCTCCGCAAAGCTATCGATCTCGGAGTCACCCATGTGAGCGTCTACCCTCTGACGATCGAGGACCACACGCCTTTCCGCAACATGGTGGATGCCGGTGAGATAGAAGATGTCAACGAAGAGCACGAGGCCCTTATGATGGCCATGGCTCCCAACGAGCTCACGCCCGCCGGGTTCCATCGCTACGAAGTGGCAAGCTACGCTAAAGAAGGCTACGAATGCAGGCACAACATAGCCTACTGGACGGGCGTTCCCTACCTGGGGCTGGGTACCTCCGCTGTCACCATGACGCAGAACTCTGCGCGCCGCATGCGCGTGCAGGACGGCGAAGTGGTCGACGACCTTGACCGCAGGCAGATGGCGGCAGAAGACCTCATGATGAAGATGCGCATGTGCCGCGGCGTCTCCGAGGACGAGGTCCGTGAAGCGGCGCTGCTTCTTCCCGAAGTGCTCGAGGTGTATCGCGGCATGGTGCGCGACAATCTGGTCGAGCGCAAAGACGGCCGCTACATGCCCACGTTCGGGGGATGGCTTCTGGGCAACGAACTGTATGGGAGGCTCTATGAGCTGGCTCCGTAGTCTTTTGCCGGACCAGGTTTCCTCCGATGCGGTTCCCGTGCTGCTTGCCCCCATGGCGGGAGTGAACGACATCGCCTTTCGCCAGCTGTGCGTTGAATGCGGGGCGGACCTTACCTATACCGAGATGGTTTCTTCGAAAGCGCTCTCGTTTGCCAACGAGAAGACGCGTCATCTGCTCGACCGTGCTTCCAACGAAAGCCAGGTGGCCGTGCAGCTGTTCGGCCATGAGCCGGATACCATGGCCCGCGAGGCCGCATGGGTCGAAGAACAGATGGGCGATGCGCTCGCGTATATAGACATCAATATGGGATGCCCGGCTCCGAAAATCGTGAAGAAGGGCGACGGCAGCGCTGCTGAAGACTCCCGATTTGGCATGCGATATCGTGCGCCGGGTTTCCGGGGCGGGTTGAGCATCCGGTCACGGTGAAGTTTCGCAAGGGGTATTGCGCAGGCGAGGACTGCGCGGTCGAGTTCGCCGCATGGTGGAAGACGCCGGGGCGGCCGCCGTGGCGGTTCATGGCCGCACAGCCGCCCAGTTCTACACTGGCGTTGCTGACTGGGACGTCATCGCGCGCGTCAAGCGTGCGCTCAGCATTCCCGTAATCGGCAACGGAGACGTGAAAAGCGGCTCTGACGCTGTGGCTCTTGTGCGGCAGACGGAGTGCGACGCGGTGATGATCGGTCGTGCCGCGCAGGGTAATCCGTGGTTGTTCTCCCAGGTGAAAGCTGCGCTTTGCGGCAAGGACGAGCCTGCGCCGCCTTCCGCCGAGCAGCGTGTGGCCATGGCGCATCGGCATGCGGAGCTTCTTTCTCAGCGCATGGGGAACAACCTCGTGTATATGCGCAAGCATGTCATGTGGTATCTGAAAGGCATTCCCGGTGCCGCCCGTGCTCGGGGCGATCTGAACCAATGCGTGACCATCGACGACTTCGACGCCGTGTTGCAGCGTCTTCTCGAAGACCGCACGCGCATCGAGGCGGAAGAGGCGCAATATCTCAGCGGCGTTTGACGGGCGTAAATGACGCGTTCGTGACGATTGCGCGTCGTTGTTAGCACTCACGATGCAAGGCTGCTAGAATCACGTTTGTATGATTCAATGCGCATCGTTGCGCCGTAGCGTATGGAGGAGGTCTGACATCTCGTGTTGTCCGATCGTCGACAGAAGGTGCTTCAAGCCCTTATCGAGGATTATATCGTTCATGCGCAGCCCGTCGGCTCGCGCACGCTCGTCGACCGCTATAGCCTGGGCGTTTCCTCCGCAACGGTGCGAAATGAACTCTCGGTGCTTGAGGACGAAGGGTATTTGACGTCTCCCCATACTTCGGCGGGGCGTATTCCCACCGACGCGGGGTACCGCGCCTTCGTGGACGATCTTCTCGAGAGGGAATTTGGCGACGAAACCGAGGGCGATGCGTTTGACGAGCTGCGCGATGCGGCTGCGAAGATGGATGATTTGATGGACAAGACGTCGGCGGCGTTGACCCGCCTGACCGATTGCCTCTCCATCGTGCTCGCGCCTTCGCTGCTCGCCACGTCGGTCAAGCAGGTCTCGCTCGTTTCGTTCACGCCGCACCGTGCTCTGATGGTCGTGGTCACCAACGACGGCCAGGTGCTCGATCGCCATATCGAATTCGCCGACGAAGTCGCCTCCGACGAACTTGCGAGCGTTCAAAACGCCTTGAATGAGGTTCTTTCGGGCAAGTCCATGTCGGAAGTCCGCGGCATTGGGGCGCAGGAGGTCTGCGATGCCCTTTCGAGTCCTCTCGCGCACGTCGTCATCGACGAGCTTATGACTTGCGTGGACGTGGAGGAATCGGGCCGTGCTCACAGACTGGGCATCTCGTCGCTTCTGAGCAAGCCTGAATTCAGCAACGCCGCCGCAGCGCTGCCGGTGCTGCAGGTGCTCGAGGACGATACCGTTCTCATGCATCTTTTCGACGATGTCGCAAGCTCGGGTAATCCCCTCGAGGTGCGCATCGGCAGCGAAAACGATGCGAGCCAGCTTTCCGGCGTTTCCGTGGTGGCGGCCCGAGTACGGCCCGTCCGACGCATCGGGCGTCGCGGTCATCGGTCCGACGTATGGATTATTCGAAGGTCATCAAGGCTGTTCGCGCCGCGCCAAGCGCATTGCGCGACCTGTAGACAATAGGAAGGTAACCAATCGTTATGGCAAAAGACCTGTACGCGATTCTTGGCGTGTCCAAGACCGCTACCGACGATGAGATTAAAAAGGCGTTCCGTCGCAAGGCGCGAGCTGCATCCCGATGTCAATAAGGCGCCCGATGCCGAGGCGCTTCAAGGGCTCAACGAAGCCTATGACGTGCTTTCCGATTCCACGAAGCGCGCCCAGTACGACCGCTTCGGCACCGTTCCGGGCGCGGCGTCGGGTCCTGGCGGTGGTGGATACCAGTATGTGGATTTCGACGATTTGTTCGGCGGCGGCTTCGGCGGCATGGGCGATTTGTTCTCGAGCTTCTTCGGCGGTGCTGCCGGCGGCCAGGCGAACGTACGCAAGGAAGGTCGCGATATGGGCGTCGGCCTGCGTCTGACGCTTGAAGAAGTGGCGGCGGGCGCGAAAAAGGAAATCGTCTACGACCGCCTCGCCCCCTGCGAAGCGTGCAGCGGCACGGGCATGGGCGAAGACGGCCATGAAATCGATTGCCCCGAATGCGGAGGCCGCGGACGCGTGGTGACGGTCCAGCATACGTTCTTGGGCGACATGCAGACGGCGAGCACCTGCCGCAACTGCGGCGGCACAGGCAAGGTCATCGAG
>JBKTHK010000062.1:0-11464 GCA_047240885.1 Slackia sp.
TCATGATCCACACCGGCGTAAACGACTGATACGCATCGAACAGCAAGCCCGAAACCACCGAGCCGATGGCTGCGCCGAACAGCTCAAACGCCGTCACGATGCCGGTCACCGTGCCGAAATCCTTCTTGCCGTACTGCTTGGCCACCACGACAGGCGGCGCCACCGTACCCATGCACGTAGCGAACGCGAAGAACACGCATGCGAGAATCGGACCCCAATCGGTAGCAGCGAAGCACAGAAACACGGCCGCTGCCACTGACGCGATCGTACCGAGCGTGGTTCCCACCTTCAAGCCGAAACGGTCGTAGATTGCGCCGAGCGACACCTTTGCCGCGATGACCAGGCCCAGGTAGAACGACCACACGGCACCCGCCCACATGACGGAGTGGCCGCCCGTGACCACCTCGGTGCCATTCACCGTGACCGAAGTCATGTTCGCCACCGCGTTGGTGATGAATGCGCCGTTTGCGACGCCCATCATCACGAAACCGAACACGAGCGCCCAAAAGCCCGCGTTCTTGCGCAGCACCGCCCAACCCACCGAAACGGTGACGGGCGCATCGGGAGAACGGTCAGCCTTCGTCTGCTCGGAACAACCAGCGCCATACGGCGCAAGGCCCTTGTCGCTCGGGCGCGTTGCGAACGCCGCCAGCGTGACGGGCAAGGCCGCCACCAGGCAGATCGCCGCAAGCACTAGAAACGCGACGCGCCATCCGTACGAGGCAATGACCGCACTCGTGATGGGGGACAGGATCACGCCGCCCACGCCCGAACCCGAAAGGGCGATCGAAACCGCCAAGCCGCGTTTGAGCGTGAACCAGTTCGAAATGACCACCGACACGAGCAGGCGCGTGCCTGCGACCACCACCATGCCGGCGACGATGCACAGCACATAGAGCTGCCACACCGCCTGGATCATAGAAAGGCCCACAAGAGCCACGGCGCTCGTCACGATGGTGAAAGCGCCCAGGGCGCGCGCCGGGTAGCGGTCAGTCAAACGGCCGATGACCAACGATGCGAACACCGCCACCACCGTGCATAGCGATACGCCCGTGTTGAACTGGCCCACCGTGATGTCCAAATCGCGCACGATATGCGTCTGGAACAGAGGAATGCAGTTCACGAAGGCGGTATAGCAGGTGGCCATAATCAGCAAGCCACCGATCACCACCCACCATCCGTAGAAAAAACGACCTGCGGGACGGGCGCCGGCGAATCCTTGTCCGGACGCCGCGGTGCCAGCTTTGATTTCGTCAGTCATGCCCCCTCACTTTCCCAGCATGTCAAGATGACGGATCAGCTCGATGTAGAACCCGATGCCGCGCTTGTACGCGTCTACGTCGAGGTTCTCGTCCTGACCATGAATGCGCATGCGTTGATCGCCGCGGAATAGGATGCCGGCGAAGCGGTACGTACGCGGGCAGACGCGCGCGAAATGACGGGCGTCGCTGCAGCTCGTCTGCACGTAGGGCGCAATGCCCGCATCGGGATAGACGCTGTGCACGATACGACGCAGATACTCGAAGGCGGGATCGCCGTTGAAGGGCGATACAGGAGACGGCTCGCACACTTCGTCCAGCTCATAGGTTGTTTCGTCGTCGAAGCGCTCCTTGATGCGGCCCAGGGCCACCTCCACCGATTCGCTCGGGTCGATGCGTACGTTCACCGTAGCCTTCGCTTTCTTCGGTATGACGTTGTGGGCGCGGCTGCCTTCAAGCTGCGTGAGCGCATAGGTGGTGCGCACCATGGCGGCCGTTTCGGAGCTGCCTTTCATGATCTTCACCACGAGCGGGCGGAACAGCCACAGGTTGCCGAACACCAGGCGCAGCCCAAAGCCACCGCGGGCAGCAAGCTCTTTGAGCATGGCGGCCACGGGGTCGGACAATGCCGCGCGAGGCGGATTTTTCTGCAGATCGTCGAGTCCGGAGACCAGCTTGGCCGTGGCGTCGGTAAGCGAAGGCGTGGAGGCATGGCCGCCTGATGCGGACGTTTCGATATACGCGTCGAAGATGCCCTTTTCGGCCACGCCGATTGCGGCGAATTCGCCTTTCACGCCAAGCGGGGATTATCGATGACCGCACCGCCCTCGTCGAGCACCATATAAGGCACGCGGCCGATTTCCTTGAGATGTTCAACCATATGAGGAGCGGTATCGCCGCCGTCTTCCTCGGTGTTCGATGAGAAGAAGTACACGTCGCGCGGAGGCATGTAGCCTTCGGCAATCAGGCTTTCGGCCGCCTCCATGAGCGCAGCCCAGATGCATTTGGTGTCCACCGCGCCGCGCGCATAGATCTTGCCGTCCTCGATGTCGGCCGCGAACGGATCGTGCGTCCAGCCCGTCGGGTCGGCCTCGACCACATCGTGGTGCGCCATGAACAGCACCGGGGCAACCTCGCGGTTTTCGCCCTTCCACAGAAGCGAGATGCCGTAGGTATCGATCATCTCGAGCTCGCACGTTTCGAACACGCGCGGATACAGGCGGCGCAGCTTCGGAACGAATTCGTCGAATGCCGTGTGGTCGGCGTTCGGGTCTGCCGCCGCCCACACCGTCTTGCTGCGCAGAATCTCGCGGAATCGCTCCACCGCCTCGTCGGTCCCCATCGCGCTGCTTTGCGGCAAAGGACCTTCCACCGGCGTCGGTTTGAGCCTCGACGCATTCACCACCAGCACAATCGCCAAAACGACGATCAGGCGATTATCACGCCGACAATCACCATATCCATCATCCCTTTCAATGCGGACGAGACATGCACACGCAGCCTCGTCGCACCCGCATCCTGTTGGTTTCGGTACGTGGACAGCAATTATAGTCAGTCGAACATCGAATGGCAGCGCTAGATCACGGTCTCTTGCCCCTCCTCTATGCGCTGGCATTTCTCCAGCGTCATGGCGAAATCACGCTTATATTCTTCGACCTCTGCCTCAAGGGCGACAAACTCATCTTCGGGAAGATCTCCGTCGCAGGCTTTCTCGATATTCTCAAAGCCATACTGCGCCAAAGCAGCGTCGAGTTTTCGCTGCGCGTCGTTTTTAGCCCCCGCACGAATAGCGCGAGCGTTCTCCAGCTGCAGCAGGCGCAATCGGCAGGACTTCTCTTGCTCTTCATCTTCGCGCGCAAGCGCCTCTGAGCATTCGGCTGCGATCGCTGCCAAATCGGCATCTATAGCCTCAAGCTCTTTCTGCTGCCCGCACACTGAGCGTTGACGTTCGAGAATTTCGCGAGCAGCTCGCGCGTGCGCGAGTCTGCGACCCTTTTTCTCCATGGCGTCTTTCCCACGCAGCAATTCTTCAAGGTGGTTGAAAAGCTCGTCGGCATCTTCTTCGCAAGATTCGAATACGCTGCGATCCATCACAGCCTCCTTCTTCTGAAACAGTATCGGACAGACTACCAAAACCTACACGCAATACCGCCCCATCGCGCAAAGAAGGCCCGCAAACGCGGGCCTTCAGGGAGGGGGTACGGAAAACAGAACTAGGCTTTGACGTCTTCATACACGCCGGCAAGCTGCTCGCCAAGGCACTTGCCCTCGACCAGACAGCGTCCGTGGCTGTTGCCCTGCACATTAATCGGATAATCGTAGGCATACATGTCACCCGAGCAGTTGCCGATGGCGTACAGGCCTTCGATCGGGTTATCGTCAGCATCCAGCACCTCAAAGTTGTCAGAGATATGAATACCACCCACAACAGCGAGCAGGCCAGGACCGACTTTGACAGCGTAGAAGGGGCCTTCCTCTACCGGGAACAGGAAATGAGACTCTTTGAAGAAATCAGTATCCTCCCCTGCTGCGCACAGCTCGTTGTAACGCTCGATCGTAGCCTTCGCCGTATCGGCATCAACCTCCTCGATCTGCGCGAGCAGCTCATCGATAGTGTCCGCTTTCTTGTAGTTCTCAGGAGTGTCGGTCACGCCTTTCTCGACCGATGCCGCATGAGAAGCGGATGCATCCGCAGGCGTGGTACCTACAGCGCGGAAGCTATCCCAGAACATGCCGCCGCCATATTCGAGCGACGCGGTGTTGTCTTCCTGGAAGCTCGCATCAAAGATGGACCAGCAATGGTCATAGCCGCCGTTGACCATGGTGCCAACGCACTTGCCCTGCACCCAGGTTGCCTCGTTCATGAAGCGCTTGCCTTCGGGGTTGACGAACAGGAAGGGGCCGTGGAACATGCCAGCAGCCTGCGGGTGCATCATCGTAGGCCACGGGCCATCCTGGAACGTACCGCCTGCCCAAGCTGCCATGTTGTGACCGTCGCCAGTGTTGCCCTGGTCGGAGCACAGACGAGTCATGACTTTTTTGGCGATAGGTGCGAATTCGTCGATGTATTCGTCGTTGTAGCTCACGTCGCCCGTCGCAAGCACGACGCCCTTGGAAGCGTTGTATTGCACGTAGCCGTTCTCGGTTTCGCAGATAGCGCCCGTCACCTTGCCGGATTCGTCCTGAACGAGCTGCACGGCGGGGCTGTTGTAAACCAGCTCGAAATTGCCGGTCTCTTCCGCTTTGGCGATGAAGAGATACTCGATGTAGTTGGCGATGCTCATGTTGTCGTTGGTGGTCTGGCCGCCCGAAATCATGTGATAGCAATCGGCCTCGGGATGCACCGTGGAGTGGGAACCAACCGTAACCATGCATTTCGCACCGTCGGATTCGGCAAGGTCGAGCAGCCAGTTCATGCAGCGCTCTGACTCGCGGAACCACTTGCCCACGAGCGACTCGCGGCAACGACCACCGCACGTGGAAACCCAGCGCTCCATTTCAATAGACTTATCAAGTTTGATGCCTAGTTCGTCAAGCGCACGGGAAGCCACGGCGCCCGTGCCACCCACGCCGTGGCCGTTGGGGACGTTGTCCTTTTCGACCAAGATAACCTTGGTGCCGTTTTCTGCGGCGTTGAGCGCGCAGCAGGTTCCGGAATAGCCGGCGCCAATGACCAACACTTCGGTATCGACGGTCTCCGCAATATCAGTAATGGGTTCGGGCTTTACCTCCCACGTATGCTTGCCGCTTTCGCCGCCCTTGGCGTCAGAGCCGCCCTCGGCCGAACTGCTCGCGGGGCTGCAGCCGAACATGCCCATCGCGGCGACGCCTGCGGCGCCGAGCGTTGCACCTTTGAGCAGGCTGCGACGGGAAATACCCTTGGCTTCCTTCATAATTCCCTCCTCGTTGAAACCTTGCGCCATATAAAACGCATTGACCCCACCATAGAGAGAATCGATGACCCGCACACCACATGAAGTATGTTGTTTCTCCATAATGCCTGATAGATAAGGCTATCCAAGAAGATCGATCAATTCCTGCTTCGAATGAACGCCCAATTTCCTGTAGATGTTCTTCGTATGCCCTCGTACGGTGTTCTCTGATATAAAGAGCTTGCGAGCGATGGCTGGCACTGTATTGCCATGCAGCAGCAGCTCGGTCACCTCCCGCTCTCGTTGGCTGAGCTGCTCGACAAGCTCGAGCTCGGCTAAGCGCTTCTCAAGAGACAGCGAAGCTCCGGCCGCAACAGAGAAGCCAGGGACCTGCGCCAGCGAAGCAGGCGCGCCGAAACCCGACGGGCTTCCCGGCAACGCGCCTTCCCCCGACGATACGCCCCTTTCGTGGCTTCCTTCCGACGGAACGGGCCCCGCAGACCGTTCGGCCTGTTTGCCAACCGAGTCCTTGACGGCAGAGAAGCCTTCGGCATCGGGTACCACATGAGCGGCAATACGCGACGCCTTACGCCTGCTACGTCCCACGGAAGCGAAGAACATCACCACGGACAGACCGTAGATACATACGAACATGACGTCGACGGCGAATGCGAAATCGTACACGTTCGCATGGTTCAGGACCACGCCGAAGACGTCTCCTCCCACGAGCGCGCACAACGTGGGAGCGACGCACAACGCGTACACGACCGTCGAATTCAAGGAGTTTCGGCTTGCATACACGGCGCATGTCATAAGCAGCAAAAGGTTAAGCACCTCGAAGCCAAACATCAGAAAACCGGACAGAACGGAAAACCAACCTTCGCCGAAAAGCGTCGGCAGCAAAAACACGCCTGTCACAATTGGGAACAGAATTCGGTAGAACGCAAGCACGTCGAATCCACGTTCGGAGAAGAGCTCTATCAGAGCAACGATAAGAGTCGCGCACGCCATGCCCGCCATAAGGATGAGAAAAGACTGGCTCTCGCCCGAATGGTCGAAATACCCGACGAGCTTCCACACGAAGCCAAGTGCGCTCACGCAGAAAACCGGCTTGCCAAGGTCGCGAAAAACCGCCGACAGCTCCTGAGACGTGCAAGGGATGATTTCGTAAGGCTCGATTTCTTCGAGACTGCGGCACAGGCAGTAGGTTGCCAGCGCGGGAAGAACGATAACGGAACACACTACCGACCAGATAACGGGCAGGACGGAAACAATGAGGCATAGCACAACGGAGCACGCTGCCGAAAGCGGAATGTAGATTGCCGTGCGAGACGCACCTCGGAAGCATAGAAGCTCTGCCACATCACGAAGAAACCGCCCGAAGAACAGCCGACCAGAACGCCGGCCACCAAGACGGCCTCAAGCGAATACTCTCCGAAGAAAAACGCCAGATAGAACAGAAGCGACCCCGTGGCCAAAAGCACGCCCGCCATAATCGCGTGACGCTGCGTGTAGGAATCCCGGGCGCGCAGGAGATAAGCGGCTATCACAAGGGTAAGCACCACCACGACCTGCTTGCAAAACGAATAGGATTCGTAACCTCCCACCAGCTCTTCGGAGGAGCTGGTCAAAGCGGCAAACGTGGTCGCCCAGAAAAAAGCGAATCCCAAATGATGCCACCGCAGGCCCGACACGAGCAGTTTCGCACGCTGTATAGACACGTAAATCCCTTCCCCGTTTACGCCATGCAGCGGCTTCGCACAAAGCCGTACCACAGTTCATGCGAACGGCGACTCCTGAGCAAGACCGTACGGCAACCTTGCGCAGGAGCGGCTTCGCGGCAAGAGGAGCTACGCCATTGCCTGCTGCACAGCGGATTCGAACTTAGAATACATGTCGCGTCCCGAGCCTGCAAAAATTTCGCTCACATTTCCTTCGGAATCGATCACCACGGTATACGGAATGCCGCTTGTGGGATAGGCCATCTGGGCTTCGAAATTCGGATCGAGCGCCCACGTAAAGTCGTAGTCTTGCTGCTGTACGAAATCGGCCACAAGAGCTTGATCCTCGCCGCAGTTCACCATGACCACATTAACGTCGGGATAGTTCTCTCTTATCTGTTGCAAATCGGGCATCTCCTTGATGCAGTACGGGCACCACGTCGCCCAAAAGCTCACGATGGTCACGCTGCCCTGGAAATCGGAAATGCTTCTCGCGGAGCCGTCGGGCATGGTCAAGGGAGCATCCGGAGCAGGATTCCCTTTCGCGGCACCGACTGTTTTTCCGCTGCTTGCGGAGCTTTGCACATTCTGACCCCCATTCGTCGTGCCTTGCGTTTGGCAGCCCGCCATCATAAAAACGGACGCAGCGCATACAACGCAAACAGCCAGCATGATACATTTCGACATAGCAAAAGGCTTCCCCATGGTTCGACTCATGGCTACTCCCCTTTCTTCTGAACTTCTTCTTGGCCGGAATTGCCGCAAGCGATGGATGGAGATTCATTCGACGAAGAACGCGATACGCTGAAACGAATGGCCCCGCATGCGCAGGCTTTCTTGCACGCACCGCATTGAATGCATTCATGGTCACTGACGCGGGCAACGTCCATGCGACACGCTTCAACGCACGCTCCGCAGTTCGTGCAAGCATTCTCATCCACCACGTAACGAAGCGCGCAGAAACGATTGAAGAACCCGTAGAGCGCACCGAGCGGACAGAGGAATCGGCAAAACGGCCGATAGATTGCCATGGCTGCAACAACGATAACCGCAAGCACGGCCGTTTTCCACGTGAATAGCACGCCCACGATGGCTTGCAGGTCGGGGCTCGTCGACACAAGGGCAACGCCGGCGATGGTTCCCGCAGGACAAAGGTACGTGCAGAACAGCGGAGAGGCAACACCGTCGATGACCAGCGTAATAAGCGGGCCAATAACCACGAGCGCGAGCACAGCATATTTCAAATAGCTGAGCTTGCGCGTGAAAGCGCTCTTTCGCATCTTGGGAATACCAAGGAAGCGGCCAAGTTTATCGAGCATGTCCTGGATAAAGCCGAATGGACACGCCCAGCCGCAGATGGTGCGACCGAATAGCGCGCCGAACGCAAGCAGGCATCCAACCACGTAAAATGGCAGCTTGAGCGAGGATGTGCCGAGCGATTGCTGCAAAGCGCCGATTGGGCATGCACCTATGGCGCCCGGGCACGAATAGCAATGCAGCCCCGGAACACAAACGCCCTTGGTAACAGACTTGCCCACCGAAAGCGTGGCAATGCCCTGGAAGTCAAGGTTGTACAGAAGAGCGGCCAGCAGCTGAACGAAGTGACGCTTCGTACGTAGGAGAAACTTCTTCATGGCGCTACCCTATACCGATGCATTCGTAGCAGATAAGCGACGCCTTGCGCCAGGTATCGAGCATATCGCCCTGAGCAATGCCGAGGACGATCAGCGCCACGCCAATGGCAAGCACAAGCACCCACGCGAATGAGCGTGCCTTGCCGCGCTTGACCCTTGGCGTGGCGCCGTCATTTGAAATGGTATGTTTTTCGTCACGTATCATGCGCGCATTGTAGCATGGCAGCCTTGCGCTGTCTGAAAACGATATCAGATCAAAATGCTGCAAACAGAGCAACCAGAAATTGCCGCCATCATCGAGAATGGATTTATGAAAAGCCTGGACGCCAAAACGCCCAGGTTTAATGATGCAACACCTTCAGCTAGCGAGTTATTGAAACAGCAGTGACGGAAATGACGATGTCCGGTGAACACCATGGCAATGCCGTGTTCGTCGCAGGCCTGGATGACCTCTTCGTCACGCACGGAACCGCCGGGCTGGATGATGGCGGTCACGCCATAGCCCGCCAGCTGGTCGACACCGTCGCGGAACGGGAAGAAGGCGTTGGATGTAGCCATAAGGCCGTCGGCAGACATGCCCATGCGCTCGCATGCCTCATGCGCACGCTCGCAGGCGAGTTTCGCAGAGTCCACACGGTTCGGCTGGCCAGGGCCCATGCCGATACCGGCGCGGTTCTTGGAGACCAGGATGGCATTGGACTTGACGCCCTTGCAGACCTTCCAAGCGAACATAAGCTCGTCCATCTCGGCCTCGGTGGGCTTGCGCTTGGTAGGAACGGTGAAGTCCTCCACCTGCTCGTTCACGGTCGAGACCTGTGCAAGCTGCGCCGTCAACGGAGCGGAACTCGATGGCAGCAGGAGCATCCACGCCGCCGGTGCGCAGAACACGCAGGTTCTTCTTCTGCTGCAAAAGCTCCAAGGCCGCAGGCTCGAAAGAAGGAGCAATCAAAACCTCGACAAACTGCTTGTTCTCGTTGATGTGCTCGACCATGGCCAGAGAAACTTCGACGTTGGCAGCAATAATGCCACCGAATGCGCTCTTGGGGTCGCAGGCGAAGGCCTTGTCGTAAGCCTCTTCGACCGTAGCGCCCGTAGCGGAGCCGCAGGGATTCTGATGCTTCAAAATAACAACGGCAGGGTCGGAGAACTCACGCGCGATGGCCCAGCAAGCGTCCGTATCCAGAATGTTGTTGTAGGACAGCTCCTTGCCGTTGAGCTGCTCGGCGTTAACCAAGGAGTGCGCGGTGGCGAACTCAGGCATGCGGTAGTACATGGCCGCCTGATGCGGATTTTCGCCATAGCGAAGGTCCTGCTGCTTTACCAGGTGAAGGTCGCGCTGCGCGGGATGAAGCTCGGCTTCCTCGCCCAGCTGCCCGCCCAGCCAACGAGCAATGGCGCCGTCGTAGGCATTGGTGGTCTGGAACACCTTGAGAGCAAGCTGTACGCGGGTATCGCGCGTGGTAGCACCATCGTTGGCACGCATTTCTTCAAGAATGGCGTCATAGCGCTCAGGCTCGGTTACCACGGCAACGCTCTCGAAATTCTTCGCAGCAGAGCGCAGCATGGAAGGGCCGCCGATGTCAATGGTCTCGATGCAGGTGCCGAACTCAGCGCCCGACTCGACCGTCTTTTCGAAGGCATACAAGTTCACAACGACCATATCGATCATGCCGATGCCGTGCTCTTCCGCCTGGCGCATATGCTCGGCATTGTCGCGCTTGGCAAGAAGACCGCCATGCACCTTGGGATGCAGCGTTTTCACACGGCCGTCCATCATCTCAGGAAATCCGGTCAAATCGTCAATCGGACGTACGGGAACGCCAGCCTCTTCGATAACCTTGGCCGTTCCGCCCGTGGAAACGATTTCCACACCAAACTCCTCGTGCAGCGCACGAGCGAAATCAACAATGCCCGTCTTGTCGGTCACCGACATGAGCGCACGCTTGATTTTCGGGTCTGCCACCTGGATACCACCTTTCCATGCAACGTTTTTCAAGACTGAACCAGCATACCAGCGCTACAGCGTGCCATATTCGCAATGAGCGGGAATGGCACAAATGCCACGCAGACGAACACATTTTATTCCAAATACCTGTCGCGCAATGCCTTCAGGCGTTCGCCCGTCAAGCCGAATTCACGATCGAGATAGGCCTCGAACGTACCGTATTCCTGGAGAATTTCGTCAAGGACGCGCCGACCGAAATCCTCCACCACGCCCTCGCCCGCACGTACCGCCAACTCGAAAAGGTCGATGCGCGAAAGAAAGGGATGCTCTGCCAGCTTTCTCTCGATGGTCTCATAACGATACTCATTCGTAAGCAGGTAATCTGCGATGATGGTTCTTTCGTCCACGCCTAACGCCATCAGAATAATCATGGCCGCAATGCCTGTACGATCTTTGCCCGCCGTACAGTGGAAAAGCAGCGGCGTGCAGCCTTTCTCAAGCTGCGCCATAAGCTCGCGATAGGCTACGTTGTCGAAGGCAAGCGAAGAGTACACTTCCGCGACGGCGGATACGATATCCTCCTCTGGGTCGTCGTCTTTGCGACGCGGATTCCCGAGCAGGTTCAAAATGGCGGAAGGCGAAAGATTGACTTCGTTTCCGTCCGCGTCCATACATCCGCTGATTCGCACGTGCTCGGCGCCGCACATCTCAGGGTCGGGCAGCTCGCCGGCCTCTTCCTCGCTACGCAAGTCAAGGACATAGCGAAGACCCAGGCCTCTCAGGCGCTCAAGCTCTTCTTCATTGAGGTCGCCCAATGCCGCTGTTCTAAAAAAGATACCGCGCTTAACCCTACGCCCATCAGCGGACTCGTACCCTCCAAGCTCACGGACATTGAGCTCACGGCGAAAACCTGGCACGTAGCCCTTTGTCACGCAAACATCGATCATGTCGGAACCTTTCGAACTCAAATGAAATCATGCAAGACTACCAGAGGCTCGCATCGTGCTTTTCGCGGGCTTCCTGGCTATAACGC